>JAGWAL010000008.1:0-31736 GCA_021296415.1 Acidimicrobiia bacterium
CGCGGCGGGCCCGACCCCGGGAGGTGGCGGCGATGCCGGAGGCGCCGTGGCACCGGGAGGTGTGGGTCGCCATGCGGGAGCAGCCGCCGGTGCGGCGCTCTCGGGTGCCTCGGGCGCGGGGCGCGCGATGCGAGGAGGCGCGCTGCCACTGGACGTGACGACCCGCCGATCGGCGGGCGCCCGCGCCCGCGGGGGGCGGCGCGCGGCAGCCGGCGCAACTGGGGCAGCGGTGCGTTCAGGGGCCACCGGCGGGGCGTCGGTACGCGGCGGACGCGGCGCTGCGGGGGCCGCGGGCGCAGCCGGAGACGCCGCCGGCGATCGGCTCGTCCCCGTCGCCGGAGCAGGAGACGGCGGGGCCGGCGCAGCCGTGGCGGTGGCGGCGGGTCTCGGCGGTTCGGTCGCCGGAGTCACGGCGTCACGGGGCGGCGGGGCCGGCGGGGCGTCGCTCCCCAGGAGGTTGTCGCGCTCGGCGAGTTTCCGCACCCGGTAGGCGTGCGCCTCGTCCATGCTCGAGGAGGTCGCCCTCACGCCGATGCCGAGGCTCTTGCAGAGCTCGAGGCACGTGGTGTTGGAAATCCCCAACTCACGCGCCAAGTCGTAGACCCGGACCTTCTTCGCCACGACGTTCTCCCGCCTACAGCCTCGTGCCCGCCGCGGACGGCTCGGCAGCGCTGCGGTGCGGCTGCAGGGCGACGATCAGATCCTCCGCGGCTCCCGCGGGTAGCTCCCGGCGGAACGCCCGCCGCAGCCTGCCCGGCGTGGCGGCCCGCTGCAGACAGGCCGGCTCGGACGCGCATATCCAGGCTCCCCGGCCGGGCAGCGTGCGTCCCGGCCGCAGGCGATCACCGGCGAAGGCGATGCGGACGAGTGCGTCGACCGGTCGGGCACGGCGGCAGCCGATGCAGGTACGGCGCCTAGCGGCGCTTCCGGCGGCTATGGCGCACTCCCCCCGCCGGTCGCCGCCTCCGGAGCGCCCCCGGTGGAAGCATCGGCCGCCGGAGGGCTCGCGGCTGCGCCGGTCCACTCGTCGAGGGAGACCGTCGGGCCGCCTTCGGCCGGTCGCCAGACCTGCTCGCCCGTCTCGGAATCCAGGATCCACTCGCCTTCAGCCCAGTCGACCTTCCCGTAGGCGGCCTCGGCGGCGACCTGCGTCTCGCTCTTGATCTCGACGCGCCAGCCCGTCAGCCGGGCCGCCAGGCGGGCATTCTGGCCTTCCTTGCCGATGGCGAGGGAGAGCTGGTAGTCGGGCACGATCACCTCGGCGGTGCCCATCTCCTCGTCGATCCGCACTTCCTTGACCCGAGCCGGGGACAGGGCCTTCATGACGAAATCGGTGGCGTTCTCGGCGTAGGAGACGATGTCGATCTTCTCGCCACGCAATTCGTTGACCACGTTGCGCACCCGCGCGCCCCGCGCGCCCACGCACGCCCCCACCGGATCCACGTTGTCGACGTTGGACCAGACGGCGATCTTGGTGCGGTGCCCCGGCTCGCGGGCGCACGCCTTGATCTCGACGGTCCCGTCGGCGATCTCGGGAACCTCGAACTCGAACAGCCGCTTGATCAGCCCGGGATGGGTGCGGCTCACGACGATCTGCGGTCCCTTGGCGGTCCGGCGGACCTCGACGATGTAGGCCTTGAGGCGACTCGACGGGTCGGGACGCTCGTAGGGCACCTGCTCGGACTGGGGCAGCAGCGCCTCCACGCGGCCGAGGTCCAGCAAGGTGTAGCGCGAGTCGCTCTGCTGGATGATGCCGGTCACGATGTCGCCCTCCCGCCCGGCGTACTCCTCGTACTTGAGATCCCGCTCCGCCTCGCGAATCCGCTGGGTCATGACCTGTCGAGCGGTCTGCGCGGCGATGCGACCGAAGTTCGCCGGGGTGACGTCGAGCTCGGGTCCGGTGGGCTCCCCGTCGGTGTCGATCTCCTGGGCGAGCACGCGGATCTCCATCGTCTCGGGGTCGATCGTGACCCACGAGTACTCGTAGGCCCCCGGCATCCGCTTGTAGGCCGACTCGAGAGCGTCCGCCAGAGCCCCGTACAAGGTGTCCACCGAGATGCCCTTGTCGGCGGCGAGAGCCTGCAGGGCTTCCATCATGTCGAGGTTCACTCCACCGAACCTCCCTCGGGCGGCACCTTGCCGGCGGGTCTCCCACCATTGCGGCGGGTCTCGGACCGGCCCCAGTCGAAGACCGTGCGGGCCCTCTCCACGGTGTCGAGTCGGATCTCCTCCCGCTCGCCGGCGTCCGATTCGAGCGTGACCCACTCGTCGTCCGCGGCAACCAGCCGGCCCTCGAGCCGGCGTTCCCCCTCGACGCCGGGATGCCGCTTGACGGCGACCCGTGAGCCGACGGCCCGGCGGTAGTGCTCCGGGTGCCGGAGCGGGCGCTCGATTCCCGGGCTCGTGACCTCGAGCGTGTAACGAGAGGGGATCGGATCAGCGGCGTCCAACTCGGCCGAGATCGTGCGGCTCACCAGAACGAGCGTCTCGCTGTCGATCCCACCGCTCGCCTCGACCACGACGCGCAGGCGTCCACCGCCCCACTGGACATCGTCCAACTCCACACCCAGATGCCCCAGCAGCGGCTCCGCGAGGGAGCGGACGCTCATCTCGACAGCTGTCGCGCTCGCTGCTCGATCTCCCATGCCGTGCCGCTCCGTCCCGACGATCCTTTGCGGGCGGCACCCCGACGTGGACGCGCCGAGGCCCCTCGGCCCACGGCCTCCGGCCACCAATGACAGACAAAGGCGTGGGACCCGCCCACGCCCTGTCCACCAGTTGACCTGAAGCTCCCCGGAGTATACCGCTGGGCCGTCCGCTATCGCCCCCGCCGAGGCGCCCGGCGCGCCCCTGTGGTGCGGCGCTCAGGTGGCTGCGACCCGCCGCACCACATCGACCCGCGTGGCCGTGTCGTTTGCGTCGGATCCCTGCTTGTTCAGCAGGACGGACCGGTCCCGCTCGGCCTCCCGGCGCGCCCGATCGGTGTCGGCGCGCCCCAGCGCCGCCTCGACGCCCTCCTCGCAGATCAGCTCCGCCCAGGACACCAGGGCCTCCACCATCTCGTCCTCCGGGACGACGGCCACGTTCTGCCCCTTCACGAAGAGATGACCCCGACCTCTCCCCGCGGCGATCCCCAGGTCGGCGTCGCGCGCCTCGCCGGGGCCGTTGACGACACAGCCCATGACCGCCACCTGCAGCGGGATCTCCCGCTCCCCGAACGCCTCGAGGGCCTCGTTGGCGATCTTGAAGACGTCCACCTCCGCCCGACCGCAACTGGGGCAGGCGATCAGGTCGACGTTCTTGCGCTCGCGGAGCCCGAGCGCCTCGAGCAGCGTTCGTCCTGCCCTGGCCTCGGTCACCGGGTCGGCCGTGAGCGAGTACCGGATGGTGTCACCGATCCCCTCGGCCAGCAGCGTGGCGATGCCCGCGGTCGACTTCACGACGCCCGCGGGAGGCGGGCCGGCCTCTGTCACCCCGAGGTGCAGCGGATGGTCGGTCACCTCGGCCAGCTGCCTGTAGGCATCGATCATGAGCGGCACGCTCGAGGCCTTGACGGAGATCTTGACGAGCTCAAAGTCCACCTCCTGGAAGTGGGCCAGCTCATCGAGCGCGGACTCCACCATCGCCGCCGCCGTCACCCTGCCCCCGTAACGGGCGTACAGGTCGGGGTGGAGGGATCCCCCGTTCACGCCGATCCGGATCGGCACGCCCCGGTCACGGCACTCGGCGGCCACGGTCTTGATGTGCTCGGGGCGCCGGATGTTGCCCGGGTTCAGGCGCAGGCACGCCACGTCGGCCTCGAGGGCGGCGAGCGCCATGCGGTACTGGTGATGGATGTCCGCCACGATCGGCACCGGGGAGCGGGGCACGATGGCGGCCAGGCCCTCGGCGGCCTCGATCTCGTTGCACGTACAGCGGACGATGTCCGCCCCGGCGGCGGCGAGGGCGTAGATCTGCGCCAGCGTTCCGTCTACGTCGGCGGTCTTGGTCGTCGTCATCGACTGCACCGAGATGGGTGCGCCGCCGCCCACGGCGACGTCGCCGACCATCACCTGGCGAGTCGGGCGTCGGGGAAAGGTCGCTTGAATCTCCACTACGTCATCCTTTCGGTGAGCCTCTCACTAGCCGGGCAGGCCCAGGGGGTCGACGATGTCCCGGGACAGCGCAACCAGACCGACCGTCACCAGCACGATGACGAAGACGTACGCGGCCGGCAACATCTTGGCGACGTCCGCCTGGTAGCGCCGGCCCCCGAACGACCGCAAGCGCTCGTAGGTGGCGATGACCACGTGCCCGCCGTCCAGAGGCAGCAACGGGAACAGGTTCAGCACGCCGAAGAACACGTTGAGGTAGGCAAGGAAACCCAGCAGGGCGGCGATGTCGGCCTGCGCCAGCGAGCCGCCGATCCGGGCAACTCCCACGACGGAGACCACCCGGTTGGGATCGCCGACGCCCACCTCCCCGGTCGCCAGCTCATCGCTCTCGAAATCCACCAGCGGGCCCAGCAGGCCGTCGAGCCCCTGGAGGCTGAACAATCCCGCGATGCCCTCCGCCGAGGCTCGCACCACGAGCCCGAAGTCGGTCAGGGAGCTTCCCAGTCCGCTGATCGGGTTCGCCCGCGCCGGGGGTGCCAACTCGGGACCGACACCCAGGAAACCGGAGGTGCCGTCCCGGGGCGAGGCTCCGATCACGCCCTCCAGCCGGACCGTCTCGCCGTCGCGGACGACCGTCACGCTCGCCGGCCGATGCGCCATATCGGCCAGGGCGCCCCGCAGGTCACCGAAGTTCTGGATGCCGCGATCGGCCACCGCGGTGATGCGGTCGCCGGGGAGCACCCCCATGGACGCCGCCGGGCTGTCCGGGACGACCCGCGAGACCTGCCAGCGCGCGGTCTCCGTGACGTCGGGGCGGTCGAAACCGTGGAATCCGACCGCCGAGTACAGCACCCAGAGCAACAGGACCGCAAGCAGGAAGTGCATGGCCGATCCCGCCACGGCCACCGACATGCGCCGCCAGTACGGCTTTGAGCGGTAGGTGCGGTGTTCCTCGGCGGGATCCACCCGTTCGAGATTGTTCATGCCGAGAATGCGGACGTACGCCCCCGCCAGGATTGCCTTCAACCCGTAGGTGGTCTCACCCCGGCGGACCGACCAGAGACGCGGCCCGAAGCCCACGTAGAACTCGCTCACCTTCATGCCCGCCCAGCGGGCGGTGAGGAAGTGACCGAATTCGTGGAGGATCACGATGATGATCAGGGCGCCCACGACGACCAGCACCCAGACGCCGGCGAAGATCCCGAGCGCCACGAGGGCGCCGATGACGAGCGCCAGTCGCGCCCAGGAGGCGGCGGCGGGCGGCAGCGACGGGAGCCGGGGTGTGATGGCCTGCCGCGGGCGGCGCCCGGCCGGCCAGGTGACCCAACCGCGCGGGCGCTCGGAGGCGCCGGCGGGGCGTGTCGCCACGGGTCGGTCGCCGGCGCTCACGCTGCTGCGGCGCGGCTCGCCACGAGGCTGGCGGCAGCGCGGCGCGCCTCGCGGTCCGCCTCCAGCACGGCCTCCAGGCTGTCGGCTCGCCGGACGGGATCGCCCTGCAGCACGCCGTCGATGACCTCGGCGATGGACGGCCAGGAGATGGCGCCCTCCAGGAAGGCCTCGACGGCCACCTCGTTGGCGGCGCTGAGGACCGCCGGGGCCGTCTCACCGCGCCGGCCCGCCTCGTAGGCCAGCGGCAGGCAGGCGAAGACATCCGGGCGCGGGGACTCGAACTCGAGGCGCCTCAGTGACGCCCAGTCGATCCGACCGTAGGCGCAGTCGAGCCGGTCGGGATAACCGACCGCGTAGCCGATGCACAACCGCATGTCGGGCAGCGAGAGCTGCGCCATCGTCGCGCCGTCCACGAACTCCACCATGGAGTGCACCACCGACTGCGGATGCACGACAACGTCGATGCGGTCGTAATCCACGCCGAAGAGCTCATGGGCCTCGATCACCTCGAGTCCTTTGTTCATGAGCGTCGAGGAATCCACGGTGATCTTCGGACCCATGTTCCAGGTGGGGTGCGCCAGGGCCTCGGCCGGACTCACCGACGCCAGCTCCGCCGGGGAGCGCTCGCGAAACGGTCCCCCGCTCGCCGTGAGCAGGATGCGGGCGACCTGCCCCAGGCGATCCGGATTCCCCAACGTGTCGTTGGACCGGAGGCACTGATGCACCGCGCAGTGCTCGCTGTCCACCGGCACGATCTCCGCACCGGGCGTGGCCAGGGCGCGGGCCACCAGCGGCCCGGCGGCGATCAGCGACTCCTTGTTGGCCAGCGCCAGGCGCCGTCCCGCCTCCAGCACCGCAAGCGTCACCGGCAGGCCGGCGAAGCCGACGACGCCGTTCACCGCCACGTCCGCCGTCACCGCGGCCTCGGCCAGGGCGTCCGGCCCGGCGATCAGCTCGGTGCCGGGAGGCAGCAATCGCGCCAGGCGGGGGGCCGACGGGGCGTCGGCCAGTGCCACGACCTTCGGGCGGACGGCTCGGGCCTGCGCCGCCAGGGTCTCGACGGAACGGCCGGCGCCCAAGGCGGTGACCTCGTAGCGACCGGCAGCGGCCTCGACGACCTCCAGCGTCTGGGTGCCGATGGAGCCGGTGGACCCCATCACAGCAAGGGTGTTGCCCATGGCCCTCCTTCAGGACCAGTCTACGGCCACCCCACAATCGGCACCCGGCCGGGCCGCCACCGACACGCCAAGGAGGGGGCCGGGGCCGACTTGCGACGCCTTGCGCCCGCGCCGAAGGAGCAAACGGCACCCCGGCCCCCGACCGGACGGCCGCGTCTAGATGACGTCGATTATGAGCGCCAGGCCCCAGGTCGCCGGCATGGCGAAGAGTAGGCCGTCGAAGCGGTCCAGGACACCGCCGTGGCCGGGGAGCAGGTTGCCCATGTCCTTGATCCCCAGGTCCCGCTTGATCATCGACTCGGAGAGGTCGCCGAGGGTGGCGGCGATGGCCACGACGATGCCGAGCACCAGCGCATGGGCGACCGAACCGGGATTGTCGCCCCAAGGGTCGATCCGACCGGCTCCAAGAATGACCGCGGAGGCCACCACGGCCAGCACGACACCGCCGATGAGTCCCTCCACGGACTTGTTGGGGCTGGCCTTGGAGAGACGGGTGCGCCCGAACATCCGACCCACCGCCCAGGCACCGATGTCGTAGGCGACCGTGCCGACGACCGCCCCGAACAGCAGCCCGGTGCCCTTGTCGTAGGTCAGCATGAGTGCGCCGAAGCTGCCCAGCACCGCCACGTACCCCACGCCGAAGAGCGTCACCGCCACGTTCGGGACCGGCCGCTCGGAGGTCACGCCCACGAGGTGCCAGACGAGCGCGGCCATGATCACGAGGCCGAGCGCCAGCGGATACGCCTCGGCCCCTCGCCAGTAGACGGCGACCGGCAGACCCACTGCGGCAACCAGCCCCACCAGCGTGGCCGGCTGGTAGCCGACCTGCCGCAGGGCGCCGAAGAACTCGCCGGCGGCGAGCACCATCAACACGCACAGCAGCACGAGCGTGAGGGCCGAGCTGAGCCAGAAGCAGACGACGGCCACTGCGCACAGCAGGACGCCGGTGGCGATGGCGGGTCCGATCCTGCGGTCCGAGGTCCGACTCCTCATCGCCATCATCGGCGGCTCGTCGGCGCCGTGCCACATGTCATCGTCCTGGTCGCCGAAGAACTGCGCGCCCGCGGCGGTGTCGGTGACGCCGACCTCGGCCGCCTGGGGGTGCTGCTCGGTCAGATAACCCACGTCGAGGTCGTCATTGGGGTGTTCGGCGACACCCCAGACGGGACCGCCCTCGCTGAAGGTGTCCCAGGCGGCGGCGGGGGTCTCGACGCTCTCGGCGTCCCAGTCCTCGCCGGCACCGGGGCCGCCCTCCTGCTGTCCGGTGTGGGGTACGGCGCCGCCGATCTCCCAGTCCTCGGCTCCGTCGGGGTCGTAGGGGTTGTCTCGATCCACTGGCGTGCTCCTCTTTCAGACCTGCATCAATTCGGTTTCCTTGGCCTCGAGGGCCGCTCCGATCGCGTTCTCGTGCTCGTGCGTCAACTCGTCGAGGCGCTTGTGCCCGCGCCTGCTGTCGTCCTCGGAGACGTCCCCGTCGCGCTGGAGAGCATCGAGGTCCTGGCGCGCGGCGCGGCGCGTGTTGCGCACGGCGACCCGACCGGATTCGGCCATCGAGCGCACCAGCCGGACGAGTTCGCGGCGTCGCTCTTCGGTGAGCGGGGGGAAGTGCAGACGGATCACCGATCCGTCCGTACTGGGGTTGAGTCCCAGGTCGGCTCGCTGGATGGCCTTCTGGATGGACTCGATGGCGCGCTTGTCGTAGGGGGAGATGACCAGCAACTGGACCTCCGGAACACTGAAGCCGGCAATCTGCTGCAGGCTCACGTCGGCCCCGTGGTAGTTGACCGTGATGCGCTCGACCAGCGCGGGACTCGCCCGCCCGGTGCGGACCCCGCTGAACTCCTTGCGGGCGTGGACCACGGCCCGCTCCATCTTGTCGCGCGCTTCGTCGACGACGATCTCGATCAACTCTTCACTCATGCGGCACCCGCCTCGAGGTGTGCCCGCGGGCTCTCAGGTCACGATGGTACCTATCGGGCGACCCTCGATGACGGACAGTACGTTTCCCGGCCGCATGAGATCGAACATCACGATCGGCAGATCGTTCTCCATGCACAGAGTTGCGGCCGTGGCATCCATGGCCCGGAGCCCGCCGCTCACGAGATCGATGTACGAGATCTGGTCCAGCTTGACCGCATCGGGATTGGTGCGGGGATCGTCGGTGTAGATCCCGTCGGTTCCCGAGTGGGTCCCTTTCAGGAGCGCCTCCGCCTCCACCTCGACGGCCCGCAGCGCCGCCGCCGTGTCGGTCGTGAAGAACGGGTTCCCGGTGCCGGCACCGAAGATCACCACACGGCCCTTCTCGAGGTGGCGGATCGCCCGGCGGCGGATGTAGGGCTCGGCGATCTGCGCCATGTGGATGGCGGTCTGGACCCGCGTGGGCGCCTCGAGGCGCTCGAGCGCATCCTGCAGCGCCAGGGCGTTGATGAGCGTCGCCAGCATGCCCATGTAGTCGGCCTGAGCCCGATCCATCCCGGCGCCGGCATGCTGTTGGCCCCGCCAGATGTTGCCGCCACCCACGACCACGGCGATCTCAACGCCGGTCTCCTCCCGGACCGAGGCAATCTCCGAGGCGATGGTTGCGGCTGTGCCGGCGTCGATGCCGTATCCGCCCGAGCCGGCGAACGCCTCCCCGGAGACCTTCAGAAGGACGCGACTCCAGCGGGCCATCGCTAACCCAGATAGGCCTGTTCGAAACGAACGATCCTCCCACTGCCGATGCTCTGGGCGACCGACGTCTTGTCACCGTGCAGGCCCTGCTCGAGCAGGACGCTCTCGCGGAGCCAGCCACTCAGGCGACCCTCGACGATCTTGTCCCAGGCGCGTTCGGGGCGTCCCTGCGCCTTGGTGATCTCCAGCGCCGAGGCGCGCTCGCGCTCGACGTCCGCGGCGGGCACCTCGCTGCGTTCGAGGTACGTGGGCTTGGCGAAGGCGATGTGCAATGCGACCTGATGGAGGACATCGGGGTCGACACCCGAGCCCTCCACGATCACGCCGTTGACGCCGCGCCCGTCCTGGCGATGGAGGTAGGTGTCGACCACGTTCCCGGCCGCGGCCGCCAGCCGCACCACCGCTCCGAGGGAGATGTTCTCCTTCTTGGCGAGACGCAGCGAGTCGATGCGATCCGCGAACGCCGCGTCGGCGTCCGGGCCATCGACGAGGACGGCGTCGGCGATTTCCTGGACGCACGCCAGGAAATCGGCGGCCTTGGCCGAGAAGTCCGTCTCCGAGCGAAGGTGCACCATCGACGCCACGCCGGCGCCCGCGGCGATGGCGATGGCGCCCTCGGCGGCCTGGCGTTCAGCTCGTTCGGCGGCCTTCGCCAGACCCTTCCGCTTCAGGATCTCCGCGGCCTCGGCAGGATCACCCGCGGCCTCGATGAGGGCGCGCTTGGCATCCATCATGCCCGCGCCCGTGGCGTCGCGCAGCGCCTTCACGGCTCGGGCCGATACCTGGACCATCCGGCCGCTCAACCTGCCGCGCCGGCGGTCTCGCCGGTGGTCTGCTCGGCGGCCTCGCCGGTGGTCTCCTCGGGGGCCGGGTCATCCTCACCGGAGGCGGCGCCCCCGGGCTGCTCGGCGTCTTCGATCGTGCGGGCCACCCGGGCCTCCCTGGCCTGCATCTCTGCGGCGGCGGCGGCCGCCGCCTCGGCCTGCTGGCGCGCCATCTCGGCCTCCTCCTCAGGGGTGCGTTGCGGCGCCGCCGGCATGGTCCCCCGCGTCTCCGACAGGCGGTGACCCTCGATCACGGCATCGCTCATGATGCGGCACATGATCTCGCCCGCCCGAATGGTGTCGTCGTTGCCGGGGATGACGTAGCTGACCACGTCGGGGTCGCAGTTCGTGTCCACGACGGCGATCAGGGGGATTCCCAGCTTGTTGGCCTCGCTCACCGCGATGTGCTCGGCCTTGGTGTCGAGCACGAAGACGGCCTCCGGAGGCGTGTCCATCTTGCCGATCCCGCCGAGGTTGCGCTCCAGCTTGGCGAGTTCGCGCTGCAGGCTGAGCGCCTCCTTCTTCGGCATCGCCTCGAATCCGCCGGAGTCCCGCAGCCGCTGGTACTCCTGCATCTTGTGCACGCGTTTGAAGATGGTCTGGATGTTGGTCAGGGTGCCGCCCAGCCACCGCTGGTTGACGAAGGGCATGCCGCAGCGCCTGGCGTGCGTCTCGACACTCGGTTGGATCTGCTTCTTCGTGCCGACGAAGAGCAGCGTCCCGCCGTCCGCCACCATGTCCCGCACGAACGAGTAGGCCGCCTCGATGCGTGCCAGCGTCTGCTTGAGGTCGATGATGTAGATGCCGGAGATCTCGCCGTAGATGAACCTCTTCATCTTGGGGTTCCATCTACGGGTCTGGTGCCCGAAGTGGACACCCGCCTCCACCAGTTGGCTCATGGTCACAACAGGTGCCATGGTCTCCTTCCCATCGGTTATGTCACAGCCCGCGCCCGGCACCGCGAGGGCGACCGTGGGAGGGCGCGGACGGAAAGTCGTCGGATCGGAACGGCCCGAAGGCCGCCGGGCAGTTTACCGATGGGCCGCCGCTCTCCGCGCCCCGCCGTCGCGACCTCGATGCTGCGAGCGGGTGGATCCGCCGACGGCCGGCGGCACACCGGGCGGCGCCGCCGGAACCAGCCGGGCACGCACGGTGGCGCCCAGCAGGACGGCCGGGTCGACGTAGGCCTCACCGATGCGGGCGCCGAAGTGCAGCAAGGCACCGGCGGTGCCGAGGATGTCACCGGATTCGACCCTCTCCCCGGCAGCGACGGCGACGGTCCGCAGGAACGAGTAGCTCGTGCGCACGCCGTCGGGGTGCGCCACGGTGACGTGCCGACCCGAGCCCACCCTCCCGGCGAAGAGCACGACTCCCGGCGCGGCCGACCGGACGGCGGTGCCGGGACGTGTGGCGTATTCCAGACCCCTGTTACCCGGAGCGCCGATGTGTGCCGGCGGGCGGAAGGCGTCGACCACAGGCGCCTCGACGGGAGGTCGGTAGCTGACGACCGCAGCGGGGCGGCGCGGCGCGGCGGTCTGTGCGTCGGCGGGAGATGCCACCCCCAGGACCGCGACACCCATGCCGATGGCGAGTGCCGCCGCCGCGGCCGATGCCTTCAGCCGCGGGGATGTGCGGACTCGATCACGGCGCGCAGCCGCCGGCGGCTGACGTGGGTGTAGACCTGCGTCGTGCCGACGCTCTCGTGTCCCAGCAGCTCCTGCACGGACCGCAGGTCGGCGCCGCCGTCGAGAAGGTGCGTGGCGAACGTGTGACGCAACGCATGGGGGTGGGTCGGCTCGGGTGCCCGTCGATCCAGGATCCGCCGCACGTCGCGGGGACTCAGCGGCCGGCCCCGCTGGTTGCGGAACAGGTGACCGTCGCTGCCGGGACTCGCGCCGGGCATCGCCGCCTCGCCCGCCCGGGCGGCCGCGCGGTGCGCCTCGAAGTAGCGCTGCACGGCGCGCACGGCCGGAGCGGACAGCGGCAGCAGGCGCTGCTTCCCGCCCTTGCCGGTGACGCGGATCCGGGCGCCCGGCAGATCGAGATCCACCGGACGCAGCGCGCACAGTTCGGCCACCCGCAGGCCACTGCCGTAGAGCAGCTCCAGGACGGCATCGTCGCGGAGGCGCCTGAGGGGGGGATCGCCCGACGCCGCCGGTGACTGCCCCTCGAGGACGCGCTCGACGCTGCGTTCGGAGAGCACCTCCGGGAGGCGGGCCGCCCCCGCCGGCGTTGACAGCCCGGCGCAGGGATCGCTCGCGCAGCGACCCGACTGCTCGGCCCAACGGAAATACCGTCGCAGCACCGAGGCCTTGCGGGCAACGGTCCGCGGCGCGTAGCCGTCCCGGGTCAGACCCGCCAGGTAGCGACGCAGATCCTTGCGACCCACGGCTGCGGGACCCGCCAGCGAACAGCGCCCGGCCCAGTCCACGAAGGCGGTCAGATCCCGCCGGTACACGGCGACGGAGGAGGGTGCGAGTCGCACCAGCGAGGCGCAGAACGCGTCCGACGCCCACGCCGACATACATGGAGGTTACCAACCGCGGCGGGCTCGCCGGAGCATGCCGTCGGCGGCGGTCCGGGTCGTCACGTCCCCGGAGAGGCGCCGGCGGGGCCCTCGGCGCGGCGCTCGTACCACAGTCCCCGGCGCGCCAGCAGGCCCGCCACGTTGAGATTCTCCAGGTGCCACGAGAGCTCCCCCAGATCGATGCCGGTCCTCGCTGCGAGCATCTCGAGCGTGGCCGGCATCCAGTCGAAGGCGTCGAGGATCGCCGCCGACGTGGCGGGATCCGCCGCCGCGCCGCCCTCCGATGCCGGCCGGGTGTCCGGGGAGGGCAGCCGCAGCGGCAATCTCGCCCGCTCCATGTCGAGCAGCACGAGCAGGTCCTCGATGTCGCACACCACGCCACACCCCTCGGCGATGAGGCGATTGGACCCGGCCGAGGCCGGGCTGCGGATCGGCCCCGGCACCGCGGCCACGGTGCGACCTCGCCGCGCCGCCTCGGTCGCGGTCCCGAGGGCGCCGCCGTCGGCATGGGACTCGACGACGATGCAGGCGTCACCCAGCGCGGCCATGATCCGGTTCCGGGCCGGGAACCGCCACCGCTCGGGCGGCGCCCCGAGGGGCGCCTCGGAGAGGAGCAGACCGCGCTGCGCCACCATCTTCCAGAGAACGGCGTTCTGGCGGGGGTAGATGCGATCCAGCCCGCTCCCCACCACTCCCACCGGGGGCGCACCGTCGGCAGCCAGGGCGCCGGCGTGGGCCGCCGCGTCGATCCCGACCGCCAGTCCGGAGATCACCGCGGCACCGTGGGCCGCCGCCGTCCTGGCGAGATCGAAGGCGACATCGGCGCCGTACCGCGTGCATCGCCGGGTACCCACGATCGTGACCGTCGGACACTCGAGAACCTCCGGAGTGCCCTGACCGAACAGGACCGCGGGCGGCTCGGCATCGCCTGTGAGCCGCTCCGGATAACCCGCTGAGCCGCGGCGTGTCACCGTCACGCCGGCGCGCCGGTGACGCGAGTGGATCTCGGCCGGGTCGGCTCTCGCCGCATCCCGGACCCAGCGGTGTGCCACCCGCTCCCCGACTCCCGCGGTGGTCGCCGCCTCCACGAGCCTCCCGGCGGCCAGGCACTCCCACGCCTCCGCCGGCTCCCAGCGCCCGAGGAGCCGTTCGAGGCGCGCCGGACCCATGCCGGCGAGGCTCGCCAGCGCCGCCAGGTAGGCCTCGTCGCCGAGTTCGCCGCCGTCCGGACCCGCAGCCGGCGCCCCGAACCCGGCGGCAGGCCGCTCGATCTCCTCGCCGGAACCCGTGGATCCGGCGCCCGGCAGCAGCGCTGCCGCGACGCCCCCGGGCTCCGGGCACCCGGTCCGCCGATCGGCGCCCGAGGAACCCCCGCCCGCCGGTAGCGCCGCTCCCACGGTCGGGGGGACCGGCGCGTCACGCGACATGACTACCGGCGTACGAGCGATCCAGCCACACCGGGTTGTTCCTCAGCTGCAGCGCCAGAGCCAGGTCCGGACCGCGCAGCGGCGGCGCACGGCCATCGAGGTCACAGATCGTCAAACCCACGCAACGCACCCGCTGCAGGCCCCGGGCGCTCAGCTGCCCCGAGGCCACCGCCCGTTCCGCCATCCTCGCCGCCTCCGCCGCCAGCGGTGCCTCGGCCTCGAGGGCCGCCGAGCCCAGCAGGCTGTTGCAGCGAACGCCGCGGCGCCCCGCCCGCCGGCGCGCCGCCAGGACCCGCTCGCGCACGGCGGCGGTGGGCTGCCCCGGCTCGCCGCGGAACAGTTCCTCCGCCGTGGGTCGCGGCACGAACAGGCGCATGTCGAAGCGATCCAGCAGCGGCCCCGACAGGCGCCGGGCGTAGCGCATCCGGGCGGCGTCGCTGCAGCGACACTGCCCCGGACCGCCGGCGTTGCCGCACGGGCACGGGTTCATGGACCCCACCAGCACGAACTCGGCCGGGAACGAGACCGATCCGACCGCCCGGCTGACCCTGATGACCCCCTCCTCCAGCGGCTGGCGCAGAGCGTCCAATACCCCCGGGGAGAACTCACCCAGCTCGTCGAGGAACAGCACGCCGCCGTGCGCGGCGCTGATCTCGCCGGGCCGCAGCGCCCGCGACCCGCCGCCGACAAGAGCCGCCATGGTTGCGCCGTGGTGGGGCGCCCGGAACGGCGGCGCGGTGATGAGTTCGCCGGTGGGCACCCCGAAGTCACCCGCGGAATAGATGCGGGTCACGATCCTCGCCGCGTCGCGGTCGAGCGGTGGGAGGAGTCCCGGAAGGCGCCGCGCCAGCATGGTCTTGCCGGCGCCCGGCGGTCCCACCATCAGCAGGTGATGCCCCCCTGCGGCGGCGATCTCCAGCGCCCGGCGCCCCAGCGGCTGGCCGCGCACGTCCCGCAGATCCTCCGCCGGAGCGGGCAACTCCCGCGGGGGCGGCAGCGCCGGGGTGACCCAGTCCGCCTCGCCGCGGAGGTACCTGACCAACTCGCCCAGCGTGGGGGCGCAGAGCGCCTCCTGATCAGCATCCAGGCGAGCCTCGGCATAGGCGTCGGCCGCGACCACCACGCGGTCACAGGCGACCGCCTCGACCAGGCTGAGAGTCCCCGGAACCCGCCGCAGGCTGCCGTCGAGGCCCAGTTCGGCGACGAACGCGCAACCATCCACCGCCGACTCGGTCAACTCGTCCTGGACCACGAGCAGCGCAACGGCGATGGCCAGATCCAGTCCGGCACCCTCCTTGCGCAGCCCGCCCGGCGCCAGATTCACGGTGACCCGCTTGTCGGGCCACGGAAGCTTGCTCGAGAGCAGCGCGGCGCGGACCCGGTCCCGCGACTCCCGGCACGAGGCGTCGGGCAGGCCCACGATCGTGAAGGAGGGGATGCCCTTCGAGACATGGACCTCGACGTCCACGGCCTGCCCGATCACTCCCTGCAGGACCGCCGATGGGATCCTGGCCAGCATCGGATAACTCCCTCCTCGTCGCCGAACACACCTCCGGCGGCCGCACCGGCCCGCCAAGTCGTCCGAGGAGGAGCAGCTTCAGCTGTCTCCGACAATCATCAATATATATCGACAGTACTCACCGTTTGCAAACGATCCTCCCGTAACAGTCCGGGCAGGCGCCTCGCAAAGGCGGGCCGCGCACCCGGGACGACCGGCCCCGTGGATCCGTCGCCGCGGCGGGAGGAATTCCGTAGCCTCTGTGCAGGACCGCGTCCGGGCGGCGGGCCGGCGACGGAAGGTACGGCATGGGGTTCGATCCCACCCGGAGATGGCAGAGGCGCCGCACGGACTACCTGTTCGTGGGACTCGGCCTGGCCGTCTGCATCCTTGCCGTCGTCTGGGGGATCTGGGGATGAACACCCCGAGCGAGACGACCGAGGTGCGGCGTATCCAGCCTTACCAGGCCTCCAAGACGTACGTCTGCGGCGGCTGCAACAACCCCATCCCGCCCGCCACGGGTCACCTCGTGATCGTGCCGGCCGAGTCGCCGGATCTCCGCCGGCACTGGCACCACTCCTGCTGGGAGCGGCGCGACCGGCTCGGCAACCGCTGAGCCGGCCCCGGGCGGCACACCCCGGGAGCCCGTGTCGCTGCTCAACCGTCGAACCCCGGCGGTGGCGTCCAGGCCACAGCCATGACCTCGACCGTCGTCGCTCCCGCACCGCGCAGCAGCCGGGCCGCCGTGGCCAGTGTGGCTCCGGTCGTCAGAACGTCGTCGATGACCAGCACGCTCGCCGGGACCGGCGGGCGGCAGCGCAGCCGGGGGCCGACCGTCCGGCCGGAGCGGTCGCGGGCCGTCTGCGGCTGGTCGCGGCCGCGCACCAGCAACCGCCGGCAGGGGACGCCGAGGCGCACGGCCAGGTCCCGGGCGAGCAACTCGGCCTGGTCATAGCCCCGCCGCCGGCGGTTCGCCGGCGTGGCCGGCGTCCAGGTGACCGCGTCGCTGCCCACCGGCGCCAGTGCCGCCAGCGCGGGGCCCAGCCGGCGTACCAGGCGATGGGCGCCGGCGAACTTGAGTGCGCCGATCACCCTGCCTCCCACCTCGTCGTACGTGAACAGAGCACGCGCCCCGTCGGCGCCCGGTGGGGGCAGCAGCGGCGGTGCCTGCGCCAACTTGGCGAAGCACGGTCCGCACAGCAGTGCGTCAACCGACCCACACACCACGCAGTCAAGCGGGATCAGCACGTGCGGCACTCTATCCGAAGCACACTATATCCATATATATCAAGTAATAACGAGTATTGTCCATCAGCAGCGCTACCGGGATCGCTGGCGGAGCACATACCCTTCCCTGCCGTGCGGAACGCGGGCGGCTTCTTGCTGGAGGATCTCGGCGGTGGCCTCTGGGGCCACGACGCCGATGAAGCCTGGTGGGGATTCAACGGCCTGTTCGGCGGCTACCTCGTCAGCCTGGCCGCGCGGGCCTGCGAGGCGACCGTCGCCGACCCGGCGCGCCCGCTGCGGAGCATCACGATGCAGTTCCTGCGGCCTGCACCCGCCGGGCGGCTGCTGATCGAGGTGACGACCGAGCAGGCCGGGCGTTCGGTGTGGTTCCTCTCCGGACGGATCTCGGTGGACGGCAAACTCTGCGCCCTCTTCCTCACCACGGCCGCCACCGATCGGGACGGCCAGGAGTTCGCGAACCGGACGATGCCCGATGTCCCGAGGTTCGCGGAGACTCCCGCCGACACCATGCCCCGCATCTTCGCGCTCCCCGTGTTCGACCTGTTCGAGGAGCGGGAGATCCATCGCGACGGCTCCGGCGTGCTGGTCTGGGTCCGTCCCCGGTTCGCCGGCGAGATCGACCTGTCGCTCGTTGTGATGGCCTGTGACGTGGTTCCGCCGGTGGCCATCGGCCGGGTGAGCGACCCGCACCTGGCGGGCACCATCACCCTCACCGCGCACGTCAGGGCACCACTGCCGGTGCCGGACAGCGCCGGGGAGCCCGTACTGGTGGAGTTGCACACCACCGCCTCGACCGGCGGCCACGTGGACGAGACGGCCTTCGCCTGGTCGCCGGACGGGCGGCTGCTCGCCGAGAGCCACCAGCTGCGCTTCCTGCGCCGCGCCGGCGAGGGGTTCATCGGCCACTGAGCGCCGGCCGGGGCGGGGTCAGCGCAAGCCCGCGATGCGATCCGCCAGGTCCTGGATCCTCGTCGCCACGACGAGGCCGTCGCGCCCCCGCAGCCAGGCGAGGTTGCGGCGATGCACGTCGTCGCCGGGCAGGTAGCGGTTCAGGAACACCACCAGGGGCGGGCCCGCCAGCGCATCGGCCGCCAGCCGCACCGCGTTGATGGCGCCGAGGTCGGCGCCGGCCACGAGCAGGACGGTGTCGGGCTGGAGTGCGCGCAACAGGTCGCGGCAGTCGCCGTCGTCGGCGAGTGGCGAGCGGACGCCGCCCACCGTCTCGAGGAACCCGAAGTCCGGCGCCGGGGTGGGCCAGCGCAGCTCGGCCAGCAGCTCCGCAAGCGTCGGGGGCACCTGACCGGCCGCCGACGCCGCCAGCGGCGGAGCCAGCGGCACGGGATACCAGCGGTGCGCGGGGCAGACCGCCTCCGGCCGCTCCCCCGCCGCGGCGGCCAGCACCTCGGCGTCGGTTGCGCCGATCTCGTCGGGACCGTGGGACTGCACGGGCTTGCGGGCGCTCACCAACAAACCCCGGATGCGGAGGCTCTCGAGCACCCGGGCCGCCACCCAGGTCTTGCCGATCTCGGTGCCGGTGCCGGCGACGGCGATGAGCGTGGCGGGCCGGGTCATGGCCGCAGCCCGAGCGCCGCCAGGGCGCCCCGCAACCGGTCGAGAATGTCCTCGCTGTGGGCGGCCGACAGGGCGATGCGGAGCCGCGAGGTGCCCGGCGGCACCGTCGGCGGCCGGATGGCGGGCACCAGGAAACCCTCGGCGAGCAGCCCCTCCGCCGCCTGGAGCGCCAACGCCTCCGATCCGACGACGATCGGGATGATCGGCGAGCGATGCCCGGGGCGCAGGCGATCGACGAAGCGCCGCAGGCGCGCCACGAGTGCGTCCCCCTCGGGGCCGCGGGTGATGCGGATGGCCTCGAGGGCGGCGGCGGCATCGGCCGGTGCCGGCCCCGTCGTGAAGATGAACGGGCGAGCCCGGTTGACGAGCAGGTCGATGAACGGGGCCGAGCCGCACACCGCCCCGCCGACGGTACCCAGCGCTTTGGACAGGGTGACGACCCGCAGCACCTGCAGGTGCTCGACGCCGGCCAGGGGGGCCGGCGACGGGCCGAGCACCGCGTGGGCCTCGTCGATCACCAGCAGCGCGCCGTGGCGGGCGCAGCGCTCCCCGAGCGCGGCGATGTCGGCCTCGTCGCCGTCCATCGAGAAGACCGCATCGACCACGACCATCTTGCGCGGCACCGAGGCCGTGCCCAGCAACCGGTCCACGTGGTCGACGTCGTTGTGCCGGGCGACGGCCACCGGCGACCGGCTGAGGCGGCACCCGTCGATGATCGAGGCATGGTTCAACTCGTCGCTGACGATCAGGCAGTCGGGGCCGCCGAGGCCGGCGAGCACTCCCAGGTTGGCGGCATAGCCCGTGGGGAAGAGCAGTGCCCGCTCGGTCTGCTTCCAGTCGCTGAGTTCGGCCTCCAGCTCGGCGTGGACAGGGCGCGAGCCCACGATCAGCCGGCTGGCGGTCGCGCCGGCACCCCAGCGGTCCAGCGCCGCATGCGCGGCCGCGATCACCGCGGGGTGGAACGACAGGCCCAGGTAGTCGTTGGAGGCGAAGGAGACCACCTCCCGGCCGCCGAGGCGCCCCACCGGACCGCGGGCGTCGAAGGTGCGCACCTCCCGCCAGCGGCCCGCGGCGCGAATCGCGGCGATCTGCTCGGCCGCCCAGGCTTCGCTGCCGTCACCGCCGGCAGCGCCCGTTGCGGTCACCGGAGGACCTCGGCGGCCGCAACCATCGCACCGGCGATGCAGCGAAGGTCCTCGGCGCTGCTGATGTAGGGCGGCATCGTGTACAGCAGCCTTCCGAACGGGCGCAGCCACACGCCCCGGTCCACGAGCAGTTCCTGGGTGGCGGCAACAGGCACGGGATCGACGGTCTCGATCACCCCGATGGCCCCCAGCACCCGCACGTCGGCGACGCCGGGCATGCCGGCGGCCGGCGCCAACCCGGCCTGCAGCGAGGCTTCGATGGCGGCGACCTCGGCGGCCCAGGGGCGCGACAGCAGCAGGCGGACCGAGGCCGTCGCCACGGCGGCCGCCAGCGGATTGGCCATGAACGTGGGGCCGTGCATCAGCGCCCCGGACTCGGCGGCGTTGGCGCCGGTGGCCACCTCGGGCGTGCAGAGCGCGGCGGCCATGGACAGGTAGCCCCCGGTGAGCGCCTTGCCGACGCACATGATGTCGGGCGCGATACCGGCGTGGTCGCAGCCGAAGAGCCGGCCGGTCCGCCCGAACCCGGTGGCGATCTCATCGGCGATGAGCAGCACGCCGTGGCGGTCGCAGAGCCGCCGCACCTCCACCAGGTAGTCCGGTGCGTAGAAGCGCATCCCGCCGGCCCCCTGCACGACCGGCTCGAGGATGACCGCGGCGATCTCGTGGCGGTGGGCGGCGAGCAACCCGGCGAATTCGGCGATGTGGTGGGGCGCGAAGAGCTCCCCGTAGCGGGGCGCCGGCGCCGGGGCGAAGAGCTGGGTGGGCAGGATGCCGCTGAACATGCCGTGCATGCCGGTCACCGGATCGCAGACCGACATACAGGCCAGGGTGTCGCCGTGATAGCCGGAGGCCACGGTCAGCAGGCGGGTGCGCTCGGGGCGGCCGGTGCCGCGTGCGTACTGCAGCGCCATCTTGATGGCCACCTCCACCGACACCGAGCCGGAGTCGGCCAGGAACACGTGCTCGAGCCCCGGCGGGGCGATCTCCACGAGCAGCTCGGCCAGTTCCACCGCAGCAGGATGGGTGATGCCGCCGAACATCACATGCGCCATGGCGTCGAGCTGCGTGCGCGCGGCCTCATCGAGGACCCGATGGCGGTGGCCGTGGATGGCCGCCCACCACGAGGACATGCCGTCGATCACCTGGCGGCCGTCGGCGAACCGGAGGCGGGTGCCCTCGGCGGCCACCACGGGCACCGGGGGGACCGCGGCGGGCATCGAGGCGTAGGGATGCCAGAGGACCCGGCGGTCCCGCTCGACGAGATCCCGGTGGTCGTCACGCCGATCGCCGCGCCCAACCTCGCCACGTCCGGCGCCGGGCCCGCCGCCGGCCATCAGCCGCCCTCGGGCAGCGGGGCCGTCCCGGATGTCTCGGCGGATCCGGTGATCGCCCGGCAGCGGCGGCACCGGGCCTCCCAGCCGGTCGGATGAACGGTCACCCGCAGCCGCCGGCCGCACCGACGGCAGTGGCGGGGCGCCTCGTAGGGGGGTCGGTCGCAGCGGCTGCAGCTCGCCGCGCCGCACCACGGGCAGAACGCCCCGACCACGCCGTCAGATCACGCCGCTGAGGGCGCCGATGGGCATCCCGAGGTCGTCGAGCATGCGCAGGTCCTCGTCGGGATCGCGGCCCAGGGTCGTGAGGTAGTTGCCGACGATCAGGGCGTTGATCCCTGCGGTCATGCCCATGGCCTGGAATTCCCGCAGGGTGATCTCACGGCCGCCGGCGTAGCGGAGGATCACTCCCGGGAGGGCGAGGCGGAACAGCGCGATCCAGCGCAGGGCCTCGAGGGGCCGCAGCGGCCGGCGGATCTGCAGCGGTGTGCCGGGTCGCGGGTTCAGGAAGTTCAGCGGCACCTCGGTCGGGTCCAGCGACTGCAACTGCCCGAGCAGTTCCACCCGGTGCTCGAGGGTCTCCCCCATGCCCAGCAGCGCACCGCAGCAGAGCTCCATGCCACATCGCCGCACCCGCAGGCAGGTCTCGTAGCGCTCGTCCCAGGTGTGGGTGGTGGCGATGTTCGGGAAGAAGCTGCGGGCCGTCTCCAGGTTGTGGTTGTAGCGGTGCACGCCGCCGTCGGCCAGCCGCCGCGCCTGGTCATCGGTGAGGATCCCGGCACTCACGGCCACGTTCAGCCCGGTCTCGCCCTCGATGAGCGGCACGAGGGAGATGAGCCGCTGCAGCGTGCGCTCGTCGGGGCCGCGGATCGCCAGCACCATGCAGAACTCGCTGGCCCCCGTGCGGGCCGTCTCGCGGGCGGCCGACAGCACCTCGTCGACATCCAGGAACGGCGCCGCCGGCAGCGTCTCGGAGAATTGGGCCGACTGCGAGCAGAAGTGGCAGTCCTCCGGGCAGCCCCCGGTCTTGACCGACAGGATGCCCTCCACCTCCACGGTGGGGCCGCACCACTCCAGGCGCACCGCATGCGCCAGGGCCGTGAGCGCCGGGACCTGCTCGTCGTCGAGGGCGGCCAGCGCCTGCAACTCTGCGGCCCCCAGCAGCCGGCGCTCGTCGAGCAGCGCAACCTCGGCGGCGCGCAGCAGCCGCCGGGCCTCGGTGGCGCCGTTCGCCCCGGCGCGCATCAGCCGACCGCCTCTCGGAGTGCGTCCAGCCGTGCCGCCCGCTCGTGGCGGGCTCGCAGTGCGCCGTCGAGGTCGACCTCGGTGAACCGGGTCGTGATGTTGGGGGCGGACTGGCCGACGTCGTCCATGTCGGCGCTGATGACCGTGCCGACCATGACGTAGCCGCCGCCCGAGACGGCGTCGCGGTGCAGCACGATCGGCTCGACACCGCCGGGGATCTGGATCGATCCGATGGGGTACGGCGCATCCACGATGTTGGACGGATCGCTGCCCGCGCCGAAGGGGGCGTCCCGGTCGCGGAACTCGAGTTCGGCGCCCCGGTACCGGAACCCGGTCCGGTCGGCGACCGGTGTGAGGCGCCACTCGGTCTCCAGGAAAGCCCGGCGGGCGCTGTCGGTGAGGCGGTGGTCGTAGAGGCCCATCATCACCCTGATCTCACGATGCTTGGGATGGTTGCGACGCAGCGCCTCGGGAACCGCCCGGCGAGGTGCGGCGCCGCCGGCGGGACCGATCGGCAGCTCGTCGCCGGCTGCCAGCGCCCTCCCCCGGTGGCCGCCGAGTGCTCCCAGGGCGTAGGTGGAGCGGCTGCCGAGCGCCACGGGGACGTCGAAGCCGCCGCTGACCGCCAGATAGGCCCGCGCCCCCGAACGCAGGAAGCCGAACGACAGGACATCCCCGGCCCCCACGGCGAAGCTCTCCCAGGTGGGGCGGGGCTCGCCGTTCAACAGCGGAGGGAGGTCGGCGCCGGCCACGGCCACGGTGGCCGGCTGATCGAAGCGCAACTCGGGCCCCATGTAGGTGCACTCCAGGACGGCGGCGTCGTCGCCGTTGCCGACCAGCATGTTGGCGGCCAGCGACGAGTACTGGTCCAGCGATCCCGACGGCGGGATTCCGACGTTGTAGTACCCGGGCCGGCCCGTGTCCTGCACGGTGGTGGCGAGACCCGGTTTCAGGACGCTAACTCCCATCGAGGGCCTCCATCAGCCCGCGGTTGTAACCGTCGGGGTCGGCCAGGAAGCCGCCCAGCGAGAACTCCACGGGCGCCTGCTTGAAGCGGAACTCCCGGGCCTCCACCTGCGCCGTCAACTCGTCGTACCCATCCCGATCGATGGGTTCGAACTTGGCGATGTAACCGGGTTTGAAGAACACCAGGAAGTCCTCGAAATCGGGATGGGTCTGGGTCGGGTCGTAGATGGGGGCGGGCGTGATGCCGAACATCTGGTAGCCGCCGGCGCCGCGCACCGAGTAGACGCACCCGAAGCAACCGCCGTGACCGATGGTCTGGCGGGGCGTGTCGGTGCGCGGCGTGAGGTACTTGGGCACCTCGAGCTGGCGTTCCCGCGGGACCATCTGGAACAGGAACGGCAGACCGGCCACGAAGCCCACCATGGAGGTGAACCACGGTGACCCCGAGTGGGCGGCGACGAAGCCCTCGACCGAGTCGAAGCCGTTGATCCGGGCGGCGTACTCCAGGTCCGTGCCGTCGGGGTTCTGATGATGCGAGCGGAACCGCATCAGCGTCTCCCGGGTCCACGGGTCGTTGTAGAGGACCGGAACCTCGACGACCGTCGTCCGCAGGTCGAAACCGGTGCCGTCGCCGACCTCCGCCTCGATCGACTCCAGCTCAGCGAGGAGCTGCCGGGGCTCGATGGCGTCGGGATCGAAGCGGACCTGGTAGGAGGCGTTGGCGGGGCAGATGTCGATCACGCCGTCGATGCCGCGATCCCCGATGGTGGAGGTGATCGCCATCACCTTGAAGTTGGCGGAGAGGTTCATCTCCTCGTCGAGTTCGACGTAGATGTGGTCGTCGCCGCCGAAGCTGTGCCTGGCGGCGCGTCCGCGAACGCTCACCATGGGAGGACGGTGAAGAGCACCTGGCCGGCATCCACCATCTCGGCATCGGCCACAGCGACGGTCGCGATCTTCCCCTCCGTGCCTGCCGGCACCTCGAAGAACTGCTTCATCACCTCGACGATGGCGACGACCGTGCCGGGCTCGACGGCACTGCCGACGTCGACGAACGGCTCGGAACCCGGCGACGGCCGCCGGTAGAACACGCCGGGCAACGGTGATCTGATGTCCACGCTCACTGGCTGCCTCCCGCCGTCGTCTCGCCCGCTGCCGTCTCCGGCTGCAGGGTGTAGTCCCACACCTTGGCGATGATCTGCCACTTGCCGCCCTCCCGTACGAACACCAACTCGTCGGTGAACACCTTCGGGAGGTAGGCAAGCCGGGCACGTACGTGGGCCGTGCTGGCTGTCGCGGAACTCAGCGAGAGCACCTCGTCGTACCGTTCATCGCCCCGGGCGGCGGGCGACGGCCGGCCGCCGACGGTGGCGAGATACGCCTGCTTGTCGAGGGTGAGCCCGTCGCGCCGGCAGACAAGGCGGATCTCGGGGTGCAGCACCGTGCCAAGAAGTTCGGTGTCGCCGAAGTGGATGCCGTCGAAGTAGGCATCCATCGCCGCGGCGATCCCGGAGATCTCGCTCACGACAGATACGGGTTGAGCGCAGCCCTGACGGCGGCGGCAAGCTCGACCGCGCCAGGGGTGTCGGAGTGGACGCAGACAACGTCTGCACGCATCGGGATCTCGGACCCGTCGTTGGCGACCGCCACGTTCTCGGTCACCGCCCGCACCGCACCGGTGGCCGCTACCTCCGGATCCACAGCGGTGTGCTCGCGGGTGATGATGAGGCTGCCGTCGGGCCGGTACTCGAGGTCGGTGTAGTACTCGGCGTAGAAGCCCTGGGGTCGATCGCCCCAGACCTCCTCGTGGGCGGTGTTCGCCATGCCCATGAGCGGGGTGTCGAGGGCATCGGCGGCGGCGGCAACGGCTGCGGCCACATCCCGGTCACGGGCTGCCTGGCCGTAGAGAGCGCCATGGACCTTGATGTAGGCGAGTTCCATCCCTTCGGCGGCCAGGAATCCGCTGAGGGCACCCGCCTGGTAGATCACCGCCGCCGTCAGTTCCTCCGGATCCATGGACATGGCCCGGCGACCGAAACCCTGCAGGTCCGGGTAGGACGGATGCGCCCCCACCGCGACCCCGTGCCGCTTGGCCAGACGTACGGTCCGCTGCATCACGCTGGGATCCGAGGCGTGGAATCCGCACGCCACGTTGGCCATGTCGAGGTACGGGATGATGGCCTCGTCATCCCCGCAGCGGTAGATGCCGTATGCCTCGCCCATGTCACAGTTGATTGCAACCATGTCGCTCCTCGGTCTTTCCTATGGTCTTGCGGTCTTGGGTGAGTCGCCCTCGGGATCGACGAACACCTCGTCACCCCTGATCTCGGTGGGATAGTTGGCCAGTTCGGCGTGGTCGGGGTTGATGCCCCGGCAGGTCACCAGATCGAACTCCCACAGATGCTGGCTGCATATCAAGGTGTTCCTGTCGAGGTCGCCCTCCACGAGCGCCACCCTCTGGTGGGGGCAGTAGGCCTGCGTGGCGCGCACGATGCCCTCCTCAAGGTGTGCCACGAGCACCTCGGTGCCGTTGACCTCGAAGACACCCATGTCGCCTTCCCACAGGTCATCGAGGCTACAGACGCGGGCGAACGCCACTAGGCGCCTCCGCGCTCTGAGACCCGCGGCGATGTGCGTCCGCCCGTTACGGCGAGTCGACCTGCGATGGCGGTGGGACCGGCGCGCCGAAGCAACGATGCGACCGCACTAGCCATCACTCGTCGCAAGCCCGGCGCTGCTGTGGGCCCGCCGCAGCGCCTCGGAGCCGGCTGCCGCACGGTCGGGGACGTCGGGGAGTTCCCCGGCGAACGCCTCGATGGCGGACGTGCCGTAGGGCGCCCAGGCATCCACCCACTCCTGGAGCTGCGCACGGTTCGACTCGACGTCGAGCATGTGCCCCACCAGGGCCTGCGACCACCGTCGAGCCCGGTCCCCGTCCCGGAGAGCCGCCTCGGCCATGAGCGCCAGCAGCGTGTCGTCGTTGCGCCGAGCGCTGAGCGCCATCGCCCGGTAGTAGCCCTCGGAGATCGCCGGCACCGCCACCAGGTTCAAGGCGACGAAGGCCTCCGCCCAGTCGTAGGCCACGAGGGCTCTCTCCATCAACTCCCGGTATCCCTGCCAGGCCGGCGCGTTCTCCCACGTGGCCCGCTCGCTCTCGCCGAACGACCGGTCGGGATGCGCCTTGGCCAGCGACGCCGTGCGGTAGGCGATCCGGGACACCCAGCGCAGCGCGTCGGCGGTCTGGAAGGCGGCGCAGTTGCAGATCGTGCTGGCGGGCGCCATGTGCACGAGGTAGGCCGAGGCCATCTGGCTGGTGTGGACGAGGTAGCGGCCCGGGGTGTAGAGCGCCTCGAGCACGTCGAGCCACGCACCGGAGAGGCTCTCGTCGTGCCCCTCATTGTCGTACTGGTCCAGCAGCCCATCCACGTAGGACTCCTGGCCGTCCTGGAGGATGTTGTAGGTGCGGTAGACGAGTTCGTCGGGGTCCCGGAACGAGTCCCAGTCGTCGTGGGTGATGGCGCTGTTGTCGCGGTAGCGCATCACCCAGTCGTTCATGAAGCTGGCCCCCTCGACCTCGAAGGGCACCGTCTCGCCCCGGGCATGCCAGAGCAGCCCGACCGAGACGATCTCGTATTCCGAGGGCCGCCGGCGCTGGCCGACCAGATGGCTCCACGTCCGGAGCGGCTTGAGTTCCTCAGTCATGGCGCTCTCCCCGGTAGAAGCGGATCATCTCGGTCGAGGTGTCGATCCGGCCGGCGAAGCTGGGCATGTTCACCTCGAGTTCGTGCAGCTTGAACGGGCGCCCCAGCTCGCGCTCGACCGAGGCGCGGGTGATCACGCACTCGCCCTCGACCTCGATCCGGACGTATGAGCCCCGGTCCACGACGTTCACGGCGCGGCCGGCGTTGTCGCCCTCCACCGCCGCCACGACGGCTCGCGCCACCTCGCCGCTCTGGATCACCGGACCGACCGAGCCGACGCTCATGACGCCTCCTCGTAGTAGAAGTCGAGTGTCTCGGTCGGCGCCAGACCGGCTTCGGCCACCGTCATGTCCAGCGGCAGCGGCTCGGTCTCGCCCGGTCTCCGGGCACGAATGACCCCGCCCTCGCCGGCCACGTGCAGGCCGATCACGTTTTCCGTCGCCGCTTCGGCCACCTGGGCCATGGTGTGCTCGGTGTCCACGACGAGGAGCTTCAGCACGAAGTCCCCGTAGAAGTTCACCGAGAGTGGGAATGCTGCCATCGGTCCGTCCTCCTACGCCGCGTCGGCACTCTCGACGTAGGCGGACACCCACTCGTAGTCGTGGGCGTCGCCACCGCCGTCGCTGAGCACGCCGATGCCCATGTACTGCAGCACACCGCCGAGGTCGGGGGGCTGGATCTCGCCGGCGAGCAGGCGATCAACGATCGTTTTGTGGGCGGCGTAGCGCTCCGGGTCCTGCTCGAAGATCCAGCGATCGGGCTCCGAGCCGAAGTGGTAGAGCCGCCCGTTGTACTCCAGCGGGTAGTCCTGCGTATGGGGATGTTCGACATGTTGCAGATGATCGGCAACGTGCCCGGAACGGTCCGCCCGATGTCGCCCCGCTTGAGGTTCTCGATGATGGCGTCCCAGCACTTGCCGAAGGTGTCGTTCCACCCCGGGTACTTCTCCTCGAGCCAGTCGCGCTCGTCGGGTCCCACGCCGGCCGCCGGCGAGAACCACAGCGTGGGTCGCCACGACCACGTGCCGAGTTGCTGGCCGTGGTGGTGCTCGTCGATGTCGGCCAGGAAGATGTCCCAGTACCAGGGCTTCGCCAGGCCCAGGTCCTCCAGGCTGTTGACGAACTGCGTGACGATCCACTCCTGCATGAACTCCTTGAACGACCCCTCCCGCTTATCGAGGGGGATGTAGTAGTCCATCGGGATGCCCGTCAGGATCGTGAACAGCTTCCACGATCGCCAGAACGCCACGTCGACGAGGCGCTGAGCCCGTTCCTTCTCGCCGTTCTCGATCATCATCGCCAGCATCGGCGTGCCGATCTGGGCGTGGCGGGCCTCGTCGGACTGGATGCTCTGGATCAGCTTGGAGAAGCTGAAGTCCCCGGCGTTGGCCGCATCCGACGACAGGCCGATGAACTGCAGGTTCGTGAAGCCGGTCTCGAAGGCGAAGTTCAACAGGATGGACGTCGAGACGGCGTCGCGGGTCATCATCATGTCGTCGAAGAAGTGGCGGCCGGCGATGATTCCCCAGTTGTTGGACTTCATGCCCGAGTGTGCCCAGTCGAACTGGCGGTCCGTCGGCACGTACTCGTGCGGGAAGAACAACTGGAGTTGCGCGTGGCGGATCTCGTCGAGCATCCCGAACGTGCCCATGTTCCGCATGCCCGGCGACCGGGCCCAGCGCACGAATCGCGACTCCATGAGCCCGGCGTTGTACTCCACGACCGAGACCGCGCCGTAGTGGAGTTTCAAGGTGCTGATCCAACCCGGATCCACCTTGGAGCGCAGGTCCATGCGCTCCAGCGCTGCCTTGACGGAATAGGCCCCGGCGTCCTTCTGTCGCTGGATGTCGACGTATTCCCGGTAGCTGATCTTGTACGGCTCGTCGTAGGTGGACCACGCCTCGCCGGGGATGTCGTAGTCGCCGCTGTGTCCTTCCGGGTACAACTCGTCGTCGCTGACGTAACCGGGGGTCCACTCGGTGCGGCGGGCGATGTCGTACCACTCGCTGCGCTCCAGAAGTGCCATGGGTGCCTCCCTGTCTTCGGTTTGCTTCCTGTTCGAATGAGGTTGATCAGCGGCGGTGCCCGCTGCTCAGGAGCCGTGCGCTGAGCCGAGTGGCCCCTCGCCACCGGGGTAACAGAACGAGATTGCCGGCGAGTAGAAGCCGAAGGTGACCTCCAGCGGGTCCGCCGGCCGCAACGCCCACGTGGGGTGTGCGGCGTCGAGGAAATCCAGCGAGACCACTGCGAACTGCTCCGCGAAGTCGGCCACGAAGGGGTAGCGGCCGCTCACGAGTTCGCCGTCCACCCGGGTGATGTAGCGCAGTTGCCCGGTCCCGTGTGCCACGTCGCCCACGACCACGTCGCAGGTGGTGCGGATGATGGGGTTCCCGTCGACGAGAGTGGTCGCCGTGAGCGTCCCGCCGGCGAGGAGGAGTTCGGTTGACCCGCCCGTGGCAGGCACCCCGTGGGCGGCGGCGTAGCGAATCATCGCCTCGCTGCTGTTCATGTAGTGGGTCCACCAGCGGGCAGGCACCCCGGCCTCGGTGTCCAGACCTGCCAGGTCCAGACCCAGGTACGTCAGCGAATAGGCGCCGAAGGTGTCCGGCTCCCCTGCCGAGGAGATCTGTGACTCGTCGTCGACGATGTACTGATTCATGTAACAGAGGTTGCCGTCGACGGGCGTGAGCCCGCCGGGCACAAGCGCCGCCGCAGCCGCCGGATCGGCCGGCTTCCACACCAGGTACAGCATCCGGGCATCGGTGATGAGCTGGGGCGCGTGCGCGAATCCGGTCATTCGGAACTCCCATTCCCTGAGCCGTGCACCGGTGACGCCACACTAGCCCGGCGCCCTTCAGGCGTTCTATTCGCAGTTGACCTGCAAGTGCCGCGCGCACGGCGAGCACGTCGACGGGCTCGAGGCTGCGGAGCCGCCCCTCGCGCTCGCGTGCCGTCTCACCGCCGGCAGGCTCACGGCGGGGGGATCTCGGCCAGGCCGTCGCCGGGCATGCGGCGGTGGATCTCGGTGGTGGCCCGGGTCATGAGCGGGTCCACGCCGAGCGACTCCAGCAGTTCCGTGGCCGCCTCCATCTCGGCGGTGCGGCGGATGCTGTGCGTGGCGGTGCCTTCGAGGAGCGTGCGCATGAACGTCTCATCGGCCGAGCTGATCTGACCGATCAGGTTCTCCCAGGTCTCGTCGGTCAAGCCGGCAACGGCTGCGGCGCGCAGGGACTCGATGATCAGGGCGGGCAGGCCCTTCATCACCACGCTGCGGAGCAGCTTGCGCGTGGCCGCCAGCCCCGGCTCGTCGCCGATCCACTCCACGGGGACGCCGATCGGAGCGAGCGTCCCGACGTAGCGCTCCGCACCCGGACCCGAGGCAAGGGACCTCCCGAACAGGCCATTGCCGGGCACCATCGCCATCAGCGCCACGTCCGCGAACAGCAGCGAGCGGCTAGCCGCCACCTCGGCCAGATCCCGCTTGCGCTGCGCCGAGGCGGTCGCCAGGTCGGCGTAGACGGCACCGGCCGGGATGGCGTCGAGCGCCTGGGTGAGCGCACCCATGGCGTCGCCGGCGGCGGTGACGGCCATGACCAGGTCGGCTCCCTCGACGGCAGCGCGGGGATCGGCCACTCGCCGCACTCTCGGCGGGGTGCCCGTCGGGGCAGGGTCATAACCGGTGACGGCGGCTCCGGCCGCGGCGAGGTCGGCGGAGATCAGCGAGCCCGCCTCGCCCAGGCCGAAGAACCCGACGGTCAACCCGGCGAGGGTCATCGGCGCGGCATCCGCACTACCCACCGCAGTGTTCCTGCTCGATGGTCAACGGGCGGTCCGCCCGGAACAGCGCACGCATGGATTCCGGCCTGCGCCGGAATGACGTGTGACGCCGCGAAACCACGGCTCAGCGGTCTGGGAGGTCCTCGAGCCGGTCGACGTAGGCGACGCCGAGTTCGGCCAGCTTGGCGCCGAGGCCGGCGACGTCGAGGGAGAGTTCGCCAGCGGCGAAGCGCTCCCGCGTGACCTCCTCGGCCGCTGTCCGCTTCCGGGCTCCCTCCAGCACCTCGGCGGCCTGCAGCCGCGGTACGACCACCACGCCGGTGTCGTCGGCGCAGACCACGTCGCCAGGACGCACGGCCTGCTCGCCGAGGGTGATCGGCACGTTGACCCAGCCGGGCGTGGTCTTCATGGGGCCCTGGCAGCCGATGTGCTGCGACCACACCGGGAACCCCATGTCGCGGATGGCGTCCACGTCGCGCACCGCCCCGTCGGTGATGAGCCCCACCCCGCCACGGGCGACCGTCGAGGTGGCCATGAGCTCGCCGAACAGGGCGTTGGTGGAGGGTGCGGTGCTCGCCACGACCAGCACGTCACCCGGCTCGAGCAGCGCGATGGCGGCGTGGATCATGATGTTGTCGCCGGGGTGGACCAGCACGGTGATCGCCGAGCCGGCGATCCGGGCGCCGTGCTGGACGGGGCGGATATGAGCCCCCGCGAAGCCGAACCGGCCCATGGCCTCATGCACGGTGGAGGTGTCGACCTTCAGGAACCCCTCGAGCAGCTCCCGGGGGGCACGCTCCACATTGCGCACGACGACGTTGGGGTTCATGGTCGGATCCTTCCCACGGAGAGAGCTTCGATGGTGCCGGTCCGGATCGGCGGAGTCCGGATTCCGGCCTCCGCCGGAATGACCGGTCGGGAGCCGCGCATCGCCAACCCGCCTAGGGGCGCACGCCGGCGTCGGCGAGGAACGCCAGGGTGCGCTCCAGGGCCTGAGCGGCGGCCTCGGGGTGGTAGGAGTCGCGGGCGTCGCAGTTGAAGCCGTGGTCGGCGCCCGGGTAGACGTGCACCGGCACGGTGGGGTGGGCCCGCATGATCTCGGTCACGTCGCTGAGAGGGATCATGTAGTCCACCTCGCCGAA
>JAGWAL010000008.1:31750-42589 GCA_021296415.1 Acidimicrobiia bacterium
CGGTGAACTGGATGATCTGCCCGCCGTAGTAGCCCACGGCGGCGGCCACCGGCAGGGAGTGCGCCGCCAGCCAGGCCAGGCTGCCGCCGTAGCAGTAACCCACCACGCCGACGGGCCCGTTGCCCGACAGGTGGGCGACCGCGGCGCCCACGTCGCGCACCGTGTCGTCCCAGTCGATGGCGCCGCGCATCGCCCGGCCCTGGGTGACGGTCTCTTCGGTGTAGCCCAACTCCACCCCCCGCTCGAGGCGGTCGAACAGGGCGGGGGCCACCGTCCGGTAGCCCAGCGCCGCGTAGCGGTCCACCACGTCGCGGATGTGGGCGTTCACCCCGAAGATCTCCTGGACGACCACGATGCCGGCCGCAGCGTCGGCCGGTCCGGCCTCGTAGGCGTCGAGTTCGTGACCGTCGTCGGCGGTGAGTCTGATCATGGCTAGTGCCTCCTGGAGCTCGTCGCGGTGGCGGTCGGCCGCTGCCGGCCGGCTCCGCCGGTGGGTCCGTCAGTACTTGTAGTGGTCGGGCTTGTAGGGGCCTTCCGGTGACACGTCGAGGTAGTCGGCCTGGGTGTCGCTGAGGCGGCTGAGCCGGATGCCCAGGGCGTCGAGGTGCAGCCGGGCCACCTCCTCGTCGAGGTGCTTCGGCAACCTCACCACCTGCGGCCGGCCGGCGGCGTCCCGGTACGCCTCGCTGTTTCCGTGCAGCTCCAGCTGCGCCAACACCTGGTTCGTGAAGCTGAAGGACATCACGAAACTGGGATGCCCCGTGGCATTGCCGAGGTTCAGCAGGCGCCCTTCCGACAGCAGGATCACCGAGTGCCCGTCGGGGAAGACGTACTCGTCCACCTGGTCCTTGACGCGCACCCGCTGCACGTCCGCCACGTCCACCTCGTTGTCGAAGTGGCCGATGTTTCCGACGATGGCCTGATGCTTCATCCGCCCCATGTGTTCGGCGGTGATCACGTCGCGGCAGCCGGTGGCGGTGACGAAGATGTCGCCGGTGCTCATGACGTCCTCGAGGCGGCACACCTGGTAGCCCTCCATGGCGGCCTGCAGGGCGCAGATGGGGTCGACCTCGGTCACGACGACCCGTGCCCCCTGGCCGGCCAGCGCCGCGGCGCAGCCCTTGCCCACGTCCCCGTAGCCGCAGACGACAGCCAGCTTGCCGCCGAGCATCACGTCGGTGGCCCGCTTGAGGCCGTCGATGAGGGAGTGGCGGCAGCCGTAGAGGTTGTCGAACTTGGACTTGGTGACCGAGTCGTTGACGTTGATGGCGGGGAACAGCAGGGTTCCCTCCCGCTGCATGCGGTACAGCCGGTGCACGCCGGTGGTGGTCTCCTCGCTGACGCCTCGCACCGACTTGGCGGCGGTGTGCCAGGCCCCGGGATCCTCACTGAGCACGCGCCGCAGCAACTCCAGGACCACCCGCCACTCGAGGCTCGCAGCCGCGTCGGGTTCGGCCACCGCGCCGGCCTGCTCGCACGCCAGACCTTCGTGCAGCAGCATCGTGGCGTCCCCGCCGTCGTCCAGGATCAGCGTGGGCCCGCTGCCGTCGGGCCAGCGCAGCACCCGCTCGGTGCAGCGCCAGTACTCCTCCAGCGTCTCGCCCTTCCAGGCGAAGACCGGCACACCGCGGGGATCGGCGACGGTGCCGGTGGGCCCCACCGCCACCGCGGCGGCGGCGTGGTCCTGGGTGGAGAAGATGTTGCACGACGCCCAGCGCACCTCGGCGCCGAGTTCGCAGAGCGTCTCGATGAGGACGGCCGTCTGCACCGTCATGTGCAGCGAGCCGGCGATGCGGGCACCCGCCAGCGGCTGCTCGTCGCTGTGGCGGGCTCGCAGCGCCATGAGGCCCGGCATCTCGTGCTCGGCGAGTTGGATCTCCTTGCGGCCGAAGGCGGCCAATGCCAGGTCCGCGACCTCGAAGTCGCTCCCCTCGCCCATCACGGTGCCGCTCCGCCGGTTGCGCCGAGAGCCTCCTTCAACTCGGCGATGGCGGGGATCGGGCCGGGGTCCACGCCTCGCAGCGCCGCCAGGTGCAGCGACACGAAGTCGCCGAACAGCATCAGGTCCATGATCTGGGCGATCGGCCCCTCACCGCCGGCACGCACTTCGTACACCTCGCGCACGGCGTCGCTCAGAAGCTCGTCGAGGAAGTCGAAGGTCGCCGCCACCTGCGGCGGCTCGAAGTCGTGGCGCAGTTGCACGGCGCTGAAGGACGGCGCAGTGAGTTCGTCGTACGTGCCCCAACCGGCGATCTCGTTGTGGGTCATCTCCGGCAGCCCGGCGCTGAAGGCCGGGGTCTTGGCGTTCTCGTTGAACTGCGCCTTCCAGCGGCGGGCCGCCACCTCGCCGATGCCACCCGGTCCGTAGACGACGGGTATGGTTCCCGCAACCTCCCGGGCCAGTCGCAGCGCCGGATTGCTCGCCTCGGAGAGTTGGCTCCGGCGCAGGCGCAGTTGCTCCGCCGCTCGCGCCAGCCACTCGCTGGCACCCGGGAAGAAGCCCAGGTCCTCCAGCAGCGCCAGCACGGGTGAGGCCATCGCCGCGAACCCGGCGCGTGGCATCGGGATGGCGGGATCCACCGGGAGTACCGGCGCGTCCCACGTCTCGGCCAGCGCGCGGAGGCGGCCGCCGGTGCACACCGCGACCATCTGCCCGCCCCGCTCGGCGGCGATCCCGGCAGCCGAGAGCGTCTCCTCGGTCTCGCCGGAGAACGACACGGCAAGGACGAGCGTCCTCCGGTCGACGTAGCTGGGCGGCACGTAGTTCTTCACCACCACCACGGGCAACGACATGAACGGCCCCGCCGTCACGGCCAGGAAGTCCCCCACCAGGCCGCTGCCCCCCATCCCCAGCACCAGCACACTCGTGATGGCATCGGGATCGTCGATCCGGGCCGCCGCGCCGGACTCGCTGGCAGCCTGCACACCGGCCGCGATCTGCTCGGGCATCGACGCCGTCGCGGCGAACATGCCCAGCGTGTCCATGGGAAGTTGCTCGGTCACGGCGTGAAGTTCTCCGCGATGCCCCGTTCGGCGGCCCGCTTCATGACGCGCTCGTGTTCGCCGTCGTCCAGCGTGGTCGCCTCGTCGATGAGCATGATCGGGATGCCGTTCTCGACCTCGTAGCGCCGCCGCAGGCGGGAGTTGTAGAGGAACCCCTCGTCCTCGAAGTACAGCAAGGGGCCCTTGTCCTCGGGACAGGCCAGGATTTCCACCAGTCGGGGATCGAGCCCCATCGGTCCACCTCGGTCAACTCTCTGCGCCGGCCGGAGCGCTCCGGCTGCGAGGCATCAGCCTACGCCCCGCGCCGCGGCGACCCCGCCCCGGGGGCCGGATCTCAGGAGCTCAGCGCACGAACGGCGTTGCGCACCTCGTCGAGACGGCGGGCGCAGGCAGCCGGGGTGGCGGCCTCCAGGTTGAGGCGCAGCAGCGGCTCGGTGTTGGAGGGTCGCAGGTTGAACCACCAGTCGCCGCAGTCGACCGTGAGGCCGTCGAGGCGGTCCTGGGGGTGGTCCCGGTAGCGGCGTGCCAGAGCCTCGGTGACCGCGCCGGGATCGTCGACCGTGAAGTTCACCTCGCCGGAGCCGGCGTAACGGTCATAGGGGCGGCGCAACTCGCTCAGCGGCAGACCGGCGCGGGACAACTCCTCCAACAGGGCGACGGCGGCCAGCACCCCCGAATCGGAGCAGTGGTTCTCGGCGAAGTAATAGTGGCCCGAGTGCTCGCCGGCGAAGGCCGCCCCGGTCTCGGCCATTTGCTGCTTGATGAGCGTGTGCCCCACACGGGTGCGCAGCGCACGGCCGCCGGCCTCGGCGATCACCTCCGGGAGCATCCGCGAGCACGCCGCGTTGTAGAGCACGAGCGCGCCGGGGCGGCGACGGAGCACGGTCCGCGCCAGCAGGGCCGCCACCACCGAGCCCGACAGCGGGCGCGCCCGGTCGTCCACGAAGAAGACCCGGTCGGCATCGCCGTCGAACGCCAGTCCCACATCGGCGCCGACCTCCCGCACCCGCCGGCACACGTCGGCCAGGTTGGACTCCTGCAGGGGATCGGGAGGATGGTTGGGGAAGCTTCCGTCCAGCTCGCCGAAGAGCACGTCGAGGGTCGGCGGCAAACCCGCGAAGACGGCCGGCACGACGAGGCCGCCCATGCCGTTGGCCACGTCGGCCACCGCCCGCAGCGGCCGCATCGCCTCGGTGTCCACGAACGATCGGACGTGGCGGGCGAAGGCGTCCAGCAGGTCGATGTCGCGACGTCGGCCAACTCGCCCGGGAGGCTCCGGCGGCGGAGGATCCAGCGCCAGGTCGCGCACGCGCCGCAGCCCCCGCTCGCCGCTGAGCGGCCGGGCGCCCGCCCGGCAGGCCTTGAGGCCGTTGTAGCCGTGAAGACGACACCGGGAGCGCCGAGGTGACCGGAGGCGAAGTAGAGCATGTCGGTGGAGGCCAGCCCCAGGTCCACCACGTCGAGGCTCGCAGCCTGCACGCCGGCGCAGAACGCGTCGAGGAGAGATGGCCCCGAGAGTCGCATGTCGCGCCCGACGACCATCTCGGTGGTGCTGGGATCGTCCTCGCGGAAGAACGCGGCGAGGGCCGCTCCGAGCCGCCGCGCCATCGGCGCGTCGAGTTCGGTGGGAACCCGGCCGCGAATGTCGTTGGCACGGATGATCGCGTCGAGGCGAGACTCCACGGACCGATCCCCGCCGGCTGCTGGAGGGTGCTCAGGCATCGGAGGCGAGCCGACCCACCGATTCCGGCCTCCGCCGGATTGACCACAGCAGCCTCCGCCGTGGCGACCGCGGCGACTGCGCCGGAATGACGGCGGCGGTTGTGCCCGGCTGATCAGTCATCGGCCGCCACGGAGGAATAGTCGCCTCGGCGGTACCGGCGGCGGATTCCCAGGAGGTCCCGCAGGATGCCGACGCCGTCGCGCACCACCCGCACGGTCGATCGGCGGGTCCCGGCGGCGGCCTCCACCGTCTCGACCGCCGTGGGGATCCCCAGCAGCGAGAGCAGCAGCAGCACCTCCACGTCGAACCCGAAACGATCCACCCGGCAGCGGCCGAAGACCGCGTGTGCCACGTCCCGCCGGAACGCCTTCAGCCCGCATTGCGTGTCCCTGAGACGCTGCTGGTCGAAAGCGCCGCCGCGCAGCACCAGGAGCGCCGCCAGCCGCGAGACGACACGTGTGCCCAGCCTCCGCAGCAGTGCGTCGCCGGTCCGGCTGCGCTCGGCGCGGACGGCGCCCGCGGCGTCGCCGAGGTGGTCCAGCACCGCCACGATCCGGTCGGGCGGGTACTGCAGGTCGGCATCGGTGAAGACCACCGCATCGCCGGTGGCGGCCAGCGCGCCGGCGCGCACCGCCGCACCCTTGCCGCGGTTGGCGTCGAAGACGATGACCCGGTCGGCGCCGGCGGCGCTCGCTCGGGCCGCCGTGGCATCGCCGGATCCGTCGTCCACGACGATCAACTCCAGGTCCTCACCGGAGGCCACTGAGGACAGACCGTCGCGCAGCGTCGCCAGGGTTGCACCGATGACGTCCTGCTCGCGGTAGGCGGGCAGCACGACCGAGAGGCGGGGACGGCGGGGCTCCTTGCGGTCGCTCATTCCCACGGGGCGCGCCTGTCGGGCTCGGCGGTCCAGACATGCGGGTTCCTCCACAGCACCACCGCCGCGATCAGCGCGATCGCCGTGATCACCCAGGCCAGCACGTCCACCGCCGTCCAGGCGTACGTGAGGGTCACCTCGCTCTCGTCGGGCACCACGACCATGAAGTTGGGGGCCACCCGGTACGGGCCGGCGGCGCCGTCGACCTGCCAGTTCGGGAAGTACGAGGCCTTCACCAGGACCGGCACACCGGTGCGGTCCACGCGGAATCCGATCGCATTCCGCGTCACGGAGACGTCATACACCTCGACGTCCTCCAGCGAGCGCACCGGTCGCGCGTCGCCCGGTTGCACTTCGGTCCAGGTGTCCGGGCCGCCGGCGGCCGGGAGGACCGCGGCGCTGCCCGGCGGGTTGGCGTCGGCGACGAGCGCTCCCGAGCCGGGGTAGCGCGTGTAGAAATCGACGGCCACGTCGAGCCATCGTTCCGGGTCGCCTCCGACGCCGGCGATCACGACGGGCTCGGCCGCCAGCGGCGACACCAGCGGGGCACCGGCAACCTCGAAGGCGACCCAGGGTGGCTGGGCCGCCACCTCCGCCAGATCGGGGTGTGCGCGCGCCTCGGCGATGAGGGACTCCGAGAAGGCCATGTAGTAGCGCACCCCGAAGAGCTGCATGTGTTCAGTTCCGGCGGCCAGGTTCGTGCCCCCGTACGGAACCGCCCGCACGGGGCGCGAGGGGTCGAGCGAGAGTTCGTCCTGGTTGATGAAGTGGAAGGGCACGGTCTGCGTCGACTCGAAGAACAGGCCCTCCACGGACGCCAGGCAGCCGTCGGTCCAGTGCGGCAGGAGCATCAGCGACATCGGCGAGCCGTAGCTGTCCAAACGCTCCAGCCCGTACTCCCACATCACGCGCCCGCAGCCCCGCTCGGCGGCGACCGCCGCCATGGTGGTCACCACCCGGTAGTACTCGTCGTACCCTCCGATCCCGTCCCGTGGCTGCTTGGACTCGTAGCCCGAGAAGTTCCAGTACACCCAGAACGGCAGGAAGCTCTTCTCCGTCGTGGGGGCCACGAGGACGTTCGGCGCAACCCGCAGGCCGTAGCGACCGTCGGCGGACTCGTGGCCGGCGACGCCCAACGCCCGCAACGGGTAGGCCACGGCCACGACCAGGGCGAGGGCGACGGCGGCGGTCCCCAGAGCCAGCACGAACCCGCTCCGGTTGCCGGGTGGCGCGACCGAGCCCAGCGGCCGGATCACGCCGGCGGGACGCGTCGCCGTGGAGCCGGCGGGACGTATCGCACCCGCGGCCGGCGCCGCCGCGGGCCGACCCAAAACCACCAGACCGCTTGACTTGGGCCGGAACCCCTGGGCCCGCAGCGACCGCAGCATTTCGGCGAGTGCCACCGCCGCCGCCCCCACCAGCACGATCAGCGCCAGATGAGCGACATCGGCGGCCCGCGCGGCCGCTGTTGCCGCCTCGATGCCCGGAAGGACCTCGATCAGCCACCGCAGGGTCGCGCTGTCGGCGACCAGGTCGTCGACCGCAACCGCCACCGCGCCCGCCGGCAGCACCCCCGCCAGGGCGAGGCGCAGGCGCACCGAGTCGTCGGGCAACCAGCGGCGGCGGCGCTTCTCGCCGGCTCCCGGCGCATCTCCGGCGCCGGCGGTCGGGAGGTCGCGCAGCGGTCCGCCCATGACCACCGTCACCAGCAGGGTCGCCACGCCGATGCCCGCCAGCACAAGGACGGCGAGGTAGTAGAACGGGAGCAGGCGGGCGTTCCACAGAACACCCTGGGGCATCCAGCGAAACGCCCCGGCCGCCAACGCTGCCAGCGCCGCGACGTACAGCACCAGCCGCTGCCGCCGGAGGATCCCCACCAGCAACCCGGCCCAGGCGCCCACCAGGATCCAGCTCCAGTCGTCGCGCACCAGGTTCGACCAGTACTCCGAGAGGTTCACCCAGTCGATGTTGTGGTAGTAGTCCCGCCGCCACCAGAACGGCAGCAGCCAGAACGCCGCCAGGGCGGCTCCCAGCACTCCGGTCACCGCGACCCAGCGCAGCGGCCGGCGGCCCGGCTGCATCAGCAGGGCCACCCCGGTGGCGGCCACCGCGAAGATCGCCGGTATCAGATGCGTGAGTCCGACGAGTGCCAGCAGCACACCCGCAAGGATCCGGTGCCTCCCGGTGCGCAGGCCACGCAACACCAGGCCCAGGTAGACCAGCATGAGCGACAGGCTGATGGAGTAGGCGAACTCTCCCGCCAGCGTCGACGCCACGTTGCCGCCGTAGATGCTGAAGGACGTGTCGAACAGGAACGGCAGCGTGAACATCGCGGCGATGGCGGGAGACGGGAACCGCAACCCTCCGAGTCGCACGAACAGGGCCGCCGCCAGCGGCAGCGTCACGAGCCCGGCGACGGCCACGAGCTTGAAGGCCACCCCGTAGGGGATCACGAACGACGCCAGGGCGATGATCAGCGACGGCAGCACCATGTAGAAGTGGTAGGCGGGGAACCCGGCGTACCAGTCGGGAGCCCAGCCGCTCAACCGGCCCGCCGGGAGCAGGTGGTCCCGCAGGTACGCCGGCCCCCAGACGTGGGCCGCCATGTCGCCCCCGGCGGGTGTCGTGGCGGAGAACAGCAGGTCCGGCCGCAGCTGCCAGAAGACGAACAGGCAGGCCCCCACGATGCACGTGATCTGCAGCCGGCGCTGCAGGACCGCTGCGCCACGTCCTGGCGGGAGGGCCAAGTCCGTGCGCGGCGGGGGCGCTCCGCCGGCCAGGCTCATCGCTCAGCGCAACAGCTGCACGACGGTGAAGCTGTTGAAGGCGGCATGTGCCCACATCGCCGGCGCCAGTCGCTTCGTCGCCACCACCAGGACCCCTGCCACCAGTCCGAAGGCCACCAGGGCGGGCAACTGGAGGAGTTGCACGTGGGCCAGGCCGAACAGCACCGACGACACGACGACAACCGCGGTCCGCCCCATCCGGCCCCAGAGCGCCCGGAGCAGCAGGCCGCGGAAGTACAACTCCTCGACGAACGGCGCCACCAGCAAGACCCCAACGACCACCACCGCCACGCCTGCCGGGCCGTCGGCGAGCGACATGATCCTCCGGGCCGGCTCCTCCACCTCCTCGGCGTCGATGAACGGAGCCAGCGGCAGGTAGATCGCCGGCACGAGCAGGAGTTGCGTCAGCAGGCCGCTCGCCAGCCCGACGAAGACGTCGTACCAGCGCTGCGTCAGGCCCAGTGCGGCCCGCAGATCGACGCCGTGGCGCCGGACGACGGCCCAGGTGACGACGGCCAGCGTCAACCAGAGGGGCAACTGCAGCAAGGTGAACTGCCAGTACGCCAGGTTGAAGAGGTCCGGCTCGGAACCGCCGGCCACCTGGACCCCGGCGCGGGCCGCCGCCGATCCCAGACCTGTCGGCGCATCCCACACCGCCAGCAGCACCACCTGCACGACCACCGTGATCAGCGCGGCGGCGATCCAGCCGGCGACAGCCGCCGAGGTGGACCAGGAGGGAGCGGGTCGCAGGCGGCCTCGCTGCGACATCAGCGGCCCGCGGACTGACGCAGACATCGACCGGCCACGGGCACCGATCCTACTCCTGCGCTTCCGGGGCCCCGTCCCGGCTCGACGCGCCCCGCGGCGGGCCCCGGACCCGGAACGATCACCGGAACGGCCCGCTGACTCGTAGCATGAACTCATGGCGCAATCGCCACCGCCCTCGCAGCCGCCGCCGGGGCCCGGCGACTCGGGGGACGCGCCCCGCCCGGCGACAGGCCCGCACTGGACGCGCTGGCTGGCCTGGATCGCCCTGCTCGTCATCCTCGGCACGCTGATCCTGCCGGGCATGTTCTCCCGCGACGAGACCGAGGCGATCACGTACAGCCAGTTCCTGGACGAGGTGGCGGCCGGCGCCGTGGTGGCCGTGGAGATCAACAACAACAACGGCGACATCACCGGCGAGCTGGCCGATGGCGGGACGTTCCGAACCACCGGTCCCACGGAACTCCCTCCGGACGACTACGCCCTGCTGCGCGAACAGCTGGGCTCCGGCGTCGAGTTCACAAGGCCCTCCTCCAGCATCTGGGGGACCCTGTTGCCCCTGCTGCTCCCCGTGGGCCTGCTGATCCTGTTCTTCTGGTGGATGCAGCGACGCGCCCAGGGGCAGATGGGCGGAATCATGTCGATCGGCCGCTCGCGCGCCAAGACCTATTCCACCGAACGCCCGGCCACCACATTCGAGGACGTTGCCGGCTACGAGGGGGTCAAGCGCGAGATCACCGAGGTCGTGAACTTCCTGCGCGAGCCCGAGAAGTTCGCCCGCATCGGCGCCCGCATCCCCAAGGGCATCCTGCTGGTCGGCCCCCCGGGGACCGGGAAGACGCTCATCGCCCGGGCCGTCGCCGGCGAGGCGGGCGTCCCGTTCCTGTCGGTCACCGGTTCGGACTTCATGGAGATGTTCGTGGGCGTCGGCGCCAGCCGGGTGCGCGATCTCTTCAGCTCCGCCCGCAAGATGGGGCGCGCCATCATCTTCATCGACGAGATCGACTCCATCGGTCGCAAGCGGGGTGCCGGCCTCGGCGGCGGCCACGACGAGCGCGAGCAGACCCTCAACCAGATGCTCTCGGAGATGGACGGGTTCGAGGCCACCGAGGGCATCGTGATGATGGCCGCCACGAACCGCCCCGACATCCTCGACCCGGCGCTGCTGCGTCCCGGCCGGTTCGACCGCCAGGTGGTCGTGCCGCTGCCGGAACTGGAGGACCGGGTGCGGATCCTCGAGGTCCACGTGAAGGGCAAGAAAATGTCCGACGACCTGGACCTGGCGCTCGTAGCCCGCGGGACGCCCGGCATGAGCGGCGCCGATCTCTCCAACGTCGTCAACGAGGCGGCGCTGGCGGCGGTGCGGGACGGCGAGGAGACCATCGCCATGGCCCACTTCGAGCAGGCCCGCGACCGGGTCCTGATCGGCCAGAAGCGGGAGTCCCTGGCCCTCTCCACCGACGAGAAGACGGCGGTGGCCTACCACGAGGCGGGGCACGCGGTCTGCGCAGCCACGCTGCCCAGCGCCGACCCGCTGCACAAGGTGACCGTCATACCCAGCGGCATGGCGCTGGGCGTGACGATGCAGCTCCCCGAACAGGAGCGGCACATCTACCGCCAGAACTACATCGAGGACTCCCTCGTGGTGCGGATGGGCGGGCGCATCGCCGAGGAACTGGTCTTCG
>JAGWAL010000008.1:42673-44917 GCA_021296415.1 Acidimicrobiia bacterium
CGATGGCCTGGGGTGCGCACAACGAGGTCTTCCTGGGCGAGGAGATCGTCAGCGCACGCGAGTACAGCGACGAGACGGCGCGCCTCATCGACGAGGAGGTGGAGCGCATCCTCCGCGACCAGGAGCAGCGCTGCCGGATCCTGCTGCGGGAGCACCGCGATGCGCTGGATCTGGTGGCACAGGCGCTGCTCGAGCACGAGACGATTCCCGGCAGCGAGGTGCAGCGACTCGTCGAGGCGGCTCGGACCAACGGCTCGGTACCGCTGGCCCCAGGACGCGCCGCGGTGGCGGCCGCCTCGAGCCTGGACGAACCCGCGGTCTGAGCCCGGACCGGCCCTTCCCCGACCGCCGGTGCGCACCGCTCCCCTGGCCCTGATCCTGGGGGCTGTGGCATGCCTGGTGGCGCTCGTGGCCGCCAGACGGCGCGGGCGCTGGCGCGGTGTGCTGGCCGCGCCGGACATCCCAGCGATAGTCGATCGCGGCGCGTTCGAGCGGGCGGGGATCGGCGGAGCCGGGAAGGCCTGGATCGTGGCCACCCTCACCGACCGCACGTGCCGCAGCTGCGCCTCGACACTGGAGCGACTCAGCCCGCTGGCCGGCCCCGCGGTCGACGTCGTGGAGGTGGACGCCGGCCGCCACCCCGAGCTGCACGACTCCTACGGCGTGGATGCCGTCCCGTTCACCCTGGTGGCCGACACCGGCGGGGCGGTGCAGGCCTGGATCCTGGGGCCGCCGACCGCCGCCGACATCGCCTCGGTTCGCCGCGTCGTCGCCGAGACGCCCGGAGCCCGCGAAGAAGGATGACTCAGAGCTTGCGCGCCTGGCGGTGCCCCTCGTAGACGGCCTCGTAGGTGGTGCGCGGGGCGATGGCGTCGCCGATCATCTCGGTGCTGACCCCGCGTGGTACAGGTCGTTGTCGGACTGCCGGCCCGTGGCCATCACGATCCAGTCGGCGGGCAGCGCCGTGGTGATCTCGTTCACGTAGACGTTCAGGAACTCCACGGAGTCGCCCTTGATCTCCTTCACGAAGAGATCGGGCAGCACCTCGACTCCTGACTCGTAGAGGTGCTGGCGCACCCACAGGTAGTACACCTCGGGGATCGTCTCCATGCCGATCATCGGCCAGCGGGTGACCAGCCTGGTGTCGCAGCCGGCGTTGGCCAGCTTCACGGCCGTGAGCGGCGCCATGGCGTCCTGCAGGTCGTCGATGACGATCACCGAACCCGACGGCTCGACGGCGCCGGTGGCCACGTCCACCCAGCTCACGCAGTTTCCGGTCTCCCAGCCCGGCAGCGGCTGGGCCGTCTGGCCCTGCCAGCCGTCGCGCCGGTAGTGCGAGCCGGTGGCCACGACCACGTGGTCGGGCTGCTCCGCCGCCAGCAGCGCGTCGAGGTTGTCCTCGTCCACGTTCTCGCCGGTGCGGATGGCGGCGCCGTTGCCGGCGGCCTGCGCTGCCAGCCACACCGCAATCTGGCCGTACTCGGACCGCTTGGGCAGCGCGGCGTGCCAGCGCACGTGGCCGCCCGTTTCGGCCTCCCGCTCCACGACGACAACGTCGTGGCCGCGGGCGGCGGCGATGCGGGCGTACTCCAGACCGGCCGGGCCGCCGCCGATGACCAGGGCTTTGCGTCCCTCGGGCACCGCTGTGAGGCTGCCCTCGCCCCACTGGCGCTCCCGACCCACCACGGGGTTGTAGACGCACTGCACGCGCCCGCCGGAAATGACGCTGCGCCAGCAGTAGTTGGCGGCGACGCAACGGCGGATGTCGTCCTCGCGGCCCTCCCGGACCTTCTGCACCCAGTGCTCGTCGGCGAAGAGCTGGCGGGCCAGCAGGATGGCGTCGGCCTCGTCGGCCTGCAGGATGTCCTCGGCGACACCGGGGTGGGTGATCCGCCCCACGATCCTTGACGGCCTTGGTGTAGCCGCGCTCCCAGCCGGGCTCGTAAGTCATCGGGGTGTGAATGAACGAGTGGTGGACACCCGCGGAGATGTTCACGTAGTCGATGTCGGAACGCTCGTCGAGGTCGATCACGATCTGCTTGACGTCGTCCATCTCCAGGTCGCCGGGCCAGAACGAGGCGGAGTTGATGCGGTAGCCCACGAACTTGTCGTCGCCAGCGGCCGCGCGGATGCTGGCCAGGGCCTCCAGCGAGAAGCGCAGGCGGTTCTCGTACGAGCCGCCCCAGTCGTCGGTGCGGTGGTTGTACAGCGGCGAGAGGAACTGCCAGGGCAGGTAGCCGTGCG
>JAGWAL010000009.1 GCA_021296415.1 Acidimicrobiia bacterium
GGAGCCGGTGAACACCGTGTAGCCGCGGCGATCGCTGACCCGTTCGGCGCTGTCGAGCATGCCCGCCATCAACTCCACCCGCTCCGGACTGCCCGACAGCAGTGCCACGGCGGCGACGTCTCCGTCGCGGACGCCGAGATGCGGGAACGAACCGTCGGGCAGGCGCAGGTAGCGCTCGGTCAACCAGCCGGACGTTTCCTCGGTCATCGGTGTCCCCCGGCGCTCGGCGTGGAGTCGGCTCTTCTCCGCGACCTCTGCACAGCACGCGGAGACTACTTCTCCCGTATCGCCACGGCGGCCAAGCCGCTAGCGCGCTGTGAACGTGAGCGCCTCTTGGCCATTGACGGTGACGGTGTAGTTCTGGCCGGTGGTGAGTGGGGCGTCTACGTGGGCGATGGCGTCGAGCTCGAGGGTCTCGTTGGAGCAGTCGATTGCCCAGGGGGTTGGCGCATGGTGGTGCCGTCCACGGTGGCCTCCTCGCGGCCCCGGCGGTAGCAGCCGTCCTGTTCCGAGATGACGAAGGTGACGCGCACGAAGGCCCCCGGCGCCTCCCAGAGCACCTCGGCGCCCGTGACCGTCACGGGGGCCTCCACCGGGCGGGCGTCCTCGGCGCTCCAGGTGCCCTCGACCAGCTCCGGCGGGGGCTGGACCATCACCAGCATCATGTCCACGCCCGTGGGGTTGCCCCGGGTGATGACGTCGTAGGCGGTGTCGTTGATGAACGCCAGGCGGCCGTCGGCCTCGGTGATCCGGGCCGAGACCGAGTAGGTGTTGCGGGAGTCGATGCTCGCCGAGGCGTAGGGGACCCCGAAGCGGATCGGCACCTGGCCCGGGTCGGTGATGACCTGCTCGGCGATGAGTTCGGAAGCGACGTCCATGAGGGAGGTGTCCCTGATCTGCACGGTGAGCGTGGCGCCGGGCGTGAGGGCGATGCGCTCGCGGTAGGTGACGCTGCCGCGGAGCAGGGCGTCGGGCGTTTCTGGCGGGGGTTGCGGTGGGGCGGGGTCGATGGGTTCCTGTGTCGCCCCCTCGGGCTTCGCCCCCTCGGCCGTCCCGGTCTGCTCCGCCGAAGGTGGTGTGCGAGCATCGGTTGCGGAGGGGTCGATCTGGTCCGTAGCGGGTGTGGTCGGCGCCCCCGCCTCGGTGGTGGCCACGGCGGAGGGTGCCGTCGTCCCGAGCTGCTCCGGTTCGGCCGATTCTCCGGCGCAGCTCGCCGCGATCAGCAGGATCAGCGCCATCCCGATGGCCGCCTGCATCGTTGACCTGGACTTGGCGCTCATCGATCGAACCTTCCCGTCCTCTGCGTCTGCCGGGCCGGTCGGTCCGGCGCCTTCACCCTTTCAGACGCTCGCCGGCCGGTGTGGGTTCCCGGCGGCCGGGTGGGTGGTTGGTCACCACGCGCGGCCTGCCGCCCCCGGGTGCTCGGTCGGCGGACAGTTGGGAGATGAGGCTCGAACCCGGGAACCGGCCGAAGCCGTCAACCGCCGCTGGGAGCCTCCGGGGACATCCCCACCGGCGCTCCGGCTGAGGCCTAGTAGTCCTTGCCGGTGGGGCGGTGGCGGGTGTTGATGAGGCGCACCGTGCCCGAGCGTGAGCGCATCACCAGCGACTGCGTGGAGATGCCCCAAGCGTGGAAGTCGACGCCCCGCAGCAGGTCGCCGTTGGTCACACCGGTGGCGGCGAAGAAGCAGTTGTCGCCGGCGACCAGGTCGTCGATGCCCAGGACGGCGTCAAGGTCGTAGCCGTCGGCCACGGCGGCCGCGCGCTCGGCGTCGTCGCGGGGCCAGAGCTTGCCCTGCATGTCGCCACCCATGCACTTGAGTGCCGCCGCGGAGATGACGCCCTCGGGCGTCCCGCCGATGCCGAACAGGACGTCCGCGCCCGACTCCGGCCAGGCCGTGCTGAGTGCGCCCGCCACGTCGCCGTCGGGGATGAGGCGGATGCGCGCCCCCGCCTCGCGGACCTCGGCGATGAGATCGTCGTGGCGCGGGCGGTCGAGGATGACCGCCGTGAGGTCGGAGATCTTCTCGTCCTTGGCTGCGGCCACCCGGCGCAGGTTCTCGGTGGGGGAGGCCTCGATGTCGATCTTCCCGGCGGCTTCGGGGCCCACGGCGATCTTGTTCATGTAGACGCAGGCGCCCGGGTCGTACATGGAGTTGCGGTTCGACACGGCGATGACCGCCAGAGCGTTGCCGCGCCCCAGCGACACGAGGGTCGTGCCGTCCACGGGATCCACCGCCACGTCGCACAGGGGCGGGGAGCCGTCGCCCACCCGCTCGCCGTTGAACAGCATGGGCGCCTCGTCCTTCTCGCCCTCGCCGATCACCACGATGCCGTCCATGTGCACGTCGCTCAGCGCCCGGCGCATGCCGTCCACGGCGGCGGCGTCCACCCCGATCTTGTCGGCCCGCCCCATCCACGGGGCCGCCCCGATGGCCGCCGCCTCGGTGACCCGCACCAGTTCGAGCGCCAGGTTGCGCCCCGGCTGGAAGTCCACGCCGGCACCTTACCGACCGTCGACGGCCCGCCCGGGGACGCCGAGCCGGTGGGCCTGCGTTGGGGAACGGCCCGCGGCGTGTCAGCATGGAGGCATGGTCGTGTGCAGCAGTGGCGTCGGAGGCTCCGAGCCGCAGGTGTGGTGTTTCCAGTGCGGCGCGGGCTACGCCGCAGAGGTGGCCTCCTGCGTGGAATGCGGCGTCGCCACCGTGGATCGCCCGCCCACGGATGCCGCCGAAGTGGGCGAGGCCGGCGAGGACCAGCTGGAGTACGACCTGCACGAGTACTCCTCGCAGTCCCGCACGATGATGGAGAGCCTGCTGCTGGGCGTCGGCCTGCCGCACGCCTGGCACGGCGCCGTGCTGGTGGTGCGCGAGGCCGACGAGCAGCAGGTGGACGAGTTCGTGGATGCGGTGCAGCGCGCAGCCACCCCGGCCCTGGCCGCCGACGCGCCGCGCGTCGCCTACGAACTCGAGGGTTTCGACGACGACTACGTGACCCGCCTCACCGCCGCCCTCGACGGCGCCGGCATCGCTTACGGATTCGACAACGACGGTGACCTGGAGGTCGCTGCCGCGGACGAGGCACGGGTCGACGGGCTGTTCGACAAGCTGGCCGGCGGGCCTGAGGGAGCGGACTCGGTGGAGTTCGGCCCCGGCCTCGACGGCGTCGACGCCCACGACGTCCTGTCGCGGCTGTTCGTGGCGAGCGACCGGCTGCAGCGCAACCCGCGCGACCGCAAGGGCAACCGCAACCTCGCCCGCGGCAGCGAGGAGATCGGGCAACTCGCCCTGCCGTTCGGCTTCGAGCCTCGCACCTGGCGGGCCGTGCTGGACCAGGTCCAGACGCTCACCGACATCGTCGGGAGCGATGCCACGCCCGACGAGATCGCCGGCGTGGCGGGCGCGACCCGCGACGTTCTGCACCACTTCGTCTAGCGGGCTCCCGCCGGCCCGGCCGGGGCGGTCGGGTCAGTCCAGCAGTGCGTCCGAGCGGACCCTGCGCCGCTCGGCCTCCTCGTGTTCGGGGAGGGCTCGGCCGAAGAGCTGCCTCGTGCGCGCCAGCCGACCGATCACGCCCGGCTCCCGGGTGTAGGCGAAGATGGCGGCGTGGCGTGGGTGAGAATCGGGCGCCACCCTCGTGACCCGGTGCAACGAGTGCCGGCCGCGGAAGATCTGCAGGTCACCGGGCCGGAGATGCAGCGCGCGGACCCGGGAGCGGTCGCCGTCGAGCACGGCGCCGATGGCCTCGAAGGACTCGTCCTCGGCGGAGCGGATGTCCGGCACGTACTCGAAGACACCCCCGGCGCCGGCCGGCTGCACCAGGACCGTGACGGCGAAGTCGTTGGTGTCGAAGTGCCAGGTGAACTGCTGGCCGGGGTCGCAGATGTTGGCGGTGAGACCGGCGAGGGGATCGTCGTAGCAGTGCAGCTCGGGTACCTCCAGGCAGTCGGCCAGCAGGCGGGCAACCTCGGGGGCGCGGAACAGCGTGTCGGTGGCGCAGCCGGGATCCCAGGCGTCGCCGGGAATGAAGCCGCTGGTCCGCTCCAGGAAGGTGTTCACCACGTGATCGGCCGGATAGGTCGGGTCGGCGGTCGTGTGGAAGTAGGGGTTGATGATCTGCGTGGAGTAGTGCGTGGCGTGCTTCCGCTCGAGGATCTCGTCGTTGAGAACGCCCACCGCTCCGGGGCGCACGAAGCCGTCCAGCACCGCGCAGCCGACGCGGCGCAGCCCACGGCGGGCGGTGTCCACGACCGCCCGGTATCCGGGCGAGGAGGGCTCGCCGACGGGGAAGCGTCCCAGATCCACGAGGTCGGCCAGCCCGAACGTACAGGCGGGGGCCTCCCGCCTCAGGCCTGCCAAGGGGGCACCCAGTCGCCGTCGAGGCGCATCGAGAGGCCGGCGTCGTCGGCGATCCGCCGGGCGACGGACATCTCGCCGGCCCGCCCGCCGTAGCGCGCCGCGGCGCGCTGGAACGCGGCGCGGGCGGCGGCGGTCATGGGCAGGTCGGCCTCGACGTTCGATTCCAGATCGACAAGCAGGCCGAGGTCCTTGAGGCACAGGTCCAGTGGGAACGACGGATCCCAGTGGCCGGCGAAGATGCTGGGGGCGTCGTGGCGGGCCACGAAGCTGTCGGCCACGCTGGCGAGGACGGCCTGCCAAAGGGTGCGCAAGTCCACGCCGTTGGCGAGTCCCACGGCGAAGCCCTCCCCGAGCGCGGCCGCGGCGGCGAACCAGAGCTGGTTGGTGACCAGCTTGACGACGCTGCCGGCGCCGAAGGGTCCGCATTCGACGACCTGGCCGAGATGGCACAGCACGGGGCGCACCCGCTCGACGACCGCGGCCTCGCCCCCGACGAAGAGCGTGAGCGAGCCCCGGCGGGCCCCGTCCACGGCCCCGGTCACAGGCGAGTCGACGACCGACACGCCGCCGGGCGCCGCCCCGGCCAGCCGGCGCAGCAGCTCGGGGCTGTTCGTGGTGAGGTCGACCCAGATCGAGCCCGGCCGCAATGCAGCCAGAGCGCCGGCGTCACCGGCCATGACGGCCTCCACGTGCCGCGGCATCGGCAGGGAGGTCAGCAGCACGTCGGCCCGCTCGGCGCAGAGCCGCGGCGAGCCGGCCGCCTCGGCACCCCGCCCCACGACCGCCGCCACGGCAGCCTCGTCGATGTCGTCGGCGACGACCCGGTGGCCGGCCTCCAGCAGCCGCAGGCACATCGGCCGGCCCATCGTGCCGAGCCCGACGAATCCGATCGAAGGGGCAGCCGCGGCCTCGGCGGTGGGGGATGGGATGTTCGCGCAGGTGGTCGCGGACGAGCGATCGGGCACGGGCGTGGGCGTGGGGGCCATCGAAAAACGCTAACGCAGCCCCCGGTGACGAGATCGTCAGCGTTGGTTGCTTCGGTGTGGTGCTTCTGGCCGGAGCCGGTGAGGGCAGCCGCGGGGATCGTCGGTTCGAACGGGCTCCTGCCGGGCGCCATCAAGCATCGTCACCGGCGATGGGTCAGAGAGGGAGATTCTGGCTGACTCGGCTCAGGAGGCCGTCGGGGCCGGTTAGGTTGGAGCGGTGATCCTGGCCGAGTTGGAGACTTTCCACTCGCGGGCGGTGGTGCCCACGCGGCGTGTGGCCGTGGGGAAGTGTCGCCTGCCGTTGGATTCACCCCTGCGTCCCGGTGCCGTACTCGTGGCGGGCGTCGTGGGTCGCCATCTGGACGGCCTCGACGAGGACAGCCTGGAGGATCTGCCCCTGCTGATCGGCCAGATCGCCCGGGGCGAGCGGATCCGCCAGCCCCGGCTGCGCCACCGGCTACAGGAGGACCGGATCGGTCTGACACGCAGCCGCCATCGTCTGCTGCGCCGCGCCGACGGCCGGCCGCTCTTCGAGTTCAGCGATCGGGGCGGTTCGGAGGCGCAGTACGTGCTGGGGGCCATCTACGCCACGAAGCAGCTGTCCTGGCAGGAGCGACACGACATCCTGGGATTGGTCCGGCGCGTCCTCACCTGGCCGGGTGGGAGCGATGGCGAACTGCTGAGGTTCCTGGACGGCCACCGGGCGGAACTCCCGGCTGTGCCCCGGCCGCACACCTGGGCGCTCGCGGTGCTGGGGCTGGAGTCGCTCGACGGACTCGCCACGTCCGACGTGCAGAAGCGCTTCCGCCTCATGGTCGCCTCGGTGCATCCCGATACGGGCGGTGCCGACGGCGAGGCGGGGGAGCGGATCAGCGACCTCGTGGAGGCGCGGCGCATCCTCCTGTCGTGAGCGGCCGCGGCCAGCCTCGGGCCGTTGGGGGAGTGCTGCTGGCACCCGGTGCCGGCGGGAGCCCCGGCCACCACACGCTGGTGGCCCTGGAACAGGCACTCGCGCCGCTGCCGGTGCGCCGTGCGGGCTACCCGCAGCGCGGCGACGGCCGCCGGGCTCCGCCGCCGCGGGCCGAGCGGCTGGTGCCGTTCATCGAGGAGCAGGCGCAGGCGATGTGCGCCGAGGAGGCCATCGATCCGGGCACCCTCGTCCTGGGTGGTCGGTCCATGGGCGGGCGCATCTGCTCGCTGGTCGTGGCCGGCGGACTCCCCGCCGCCGGGCTGGTGCTGCTCAGCTACCCGCTGCACCCGCCCAAGCTCCCCGAGCGGCTGCGGGCGGCGCACTTCGGGGACCTCGGTGTGCCGTGTCTGTTCGTGAGCGGCGACCGGGACCCGTTCGGCATGCCGGAGGAGTTCGTGGCCCAGACGGCGGCGATTCCCGGCGAGGTCACCCACGTGTGGATCCCGGGCTGCGGCCACGACACCCGGCCCGCCCACGACGCCGCCGTGACCGCTGCGGTGCGCAGCTGGCTGGAGCACGTGACCAGTTGAGACGACATGCCCGGCCGGAGTGCATCGGCGGATCCGCTTTGCAGGCGGGCTCGCCCAGTGCGGGGACCCAGGCCGGGCTCGCGAACTTGATCGGTGTGGTGCTGCGTTCCGCCAATAGACCAGCGGACCGCATGGCGCGGGTCAGGCCGCGGCGCTCGGCGGTGATTCGCTCGCGGACCTGGCGTCCTCGGGATTCAGATCCTCCAACTCGCGCCAGGCGGTCTCGGGGAACGCCAGCAGCACCAGCAGTGCCACGAGCAAGGGAGCACCGGCGACCATGGCGAAGACGTTCCAGAACTCGCCTCCCGCATCGGTGAAGCGACCGACGATCTGCAGACCGATCATGGAGCCGATCACGCCGAGCACCGTGATCTGACCGTTGGACCGGGCCCGGTTGCCGGTGCCGAACAACTCGGCGCCGAACGCGCCCATGACGGGAACGCTGGCGGCACCGAAGATGCCGGCCAGGATGCCCCACATCCACATCGGCCAGCCCGCCTGGCTGTAGCGCAGCACGGTGAACGTGGCGCCACCAATGAGGCCCAGGGCGCCGATCCGCCGACGCCCCCGCACGTCGGAGAAGCGCCCACCGACCAGCACCCCGATCGCCGCCGGCGTGTTGATGGAGAGCTGGAAGACGCTGATCTGGCTGGCGGAGAACGACCGCTCGGTGCGCAGGAACTCGTTGAGGTACTGGGAGGCCGGCGCCGCGAACATCGAGAACAGCAGCGCCCCGATCCCCAGCAGGGTCAGGCGCTTCATCCGGCGGGCCTGCCGCTCGGCCCGTCCCGCCGGTTCCAGCCCCGAGTGTGCGGTACCCCCGGAGGGCTCGGAAGGCGGGGCCGCGTCGGCAGTGTGCGTGGGCTCACCGCCGGCGGGTTGGGCCGAGCCGCCGTCCGGCCGGTCGCCGGCCCGCGAACGCTCCGGGCTGAATCGCCGGCTCTCCGGCAGGCGGCGGGAGCAGAACAGGACCAGCGGCAGCGCCAGGAGCGGCGCCAGGAAGAGAATGCGCCAGGCGCGCAGCCCGAGGTCGGCCAGCGGCAGCAGCCACACCACCATGCCCGACCCCAGGCCGGCCGCCAGCGTCAGCACCGACACGGCATAGGCGCGCGCCCCGGCGGGTACCTCCTCCGCGGCGATCACCAGCAGCAGGACGAACATCGCCGTGGACAGGCTGCGGGAGATGGTCTGGCTGGCACCGTAGGTCCACACCCCGACGGCCGCCGCCCCGGCTGCTGCCACCAGGCAGCCGGCGATGGCGGCGAAGAGGAGCATGGGCCGCCGTCCCCGCCGGTCGGCGAGCGCCACGAGAGCCAGTGCCAGCAGGACGCCCACCCGCACGGCGGTCAGCGTGTTCCCCTGCGTGGCGAGTCCGGCGCCGAACTCGTCGAAGGCGAACGTGATGGTCTGACTCAGCAGCGTTCCCAGGTAGCCCGCCACCACCGACAGCAGGCACAGCAGCCCCAGGACCTGCCCGGATCGGGGGTCGAGCCGCTCCGCGGGCGCCCAGAACGGTTGGCTGCCGTCGGTGCGGGGCCGGCGCAACTCCCGCCAGACCAGTGGCGTCATGAACCAGGACCACACGGGCACCGAGAGCTGGTACGTGATCTGCTGGCGGACGAGAGAGGAGGCCTCGCCGGGATCGGCGCCGGAACGGCGCAACGCACGACCGACCAGCGGGCCCAGCAGCCAGGCGCGGGCCGGAGTCGGAAGCCGCTGGCTGATCCGCCGGCGGACCAAGTGGGCGTACGGGCCGTGTCCCACGATGTGCACGGTTCGGCGATAGTGCCGGAAGGGGCCCCCGACGGCACGGAAGGAAGCGTCGGGAGGTGCCGCGGCCTCGGCGTCGCCCTGCCTGTCCCGCTCGGAGTCGAACTCCTCGACGACGACGTCCCGCCTGGGTCGGAGAAGGCGCTGCAGTTCGTCCGCGTTGCACGTAGAAGTGCAGGTCACACGGGGCAACCGCGCTCCTATCGCCGATCCCCGGGCATGGGCCGAGCATACTGGAGGAGATGATTCGGCCTGAGGACACTGCCGCTGAGGACACTGCCGTGCCCGGCGCCGGCTCGCCGGAGCGGCCCGGTCCGGACGCCTCCCGCTCGGGCTCGCCGCCCGCTGCGCCACCGCGCTCGGACATTCTCGTCCGCCCGAGCGGGCCGCTCCGCGGCGAGGTCGAGATCGGCGGGGCCAAGAACAGCATCCTGAAGCTGCTGGCGGCCACAACTCTGGCCGAGGGGCACTTCACGCTGCGGCGCGTGCCCCGCATCTCCGACGTCGACACCATGATCGAGCTCCTCGAGAGCTTCGGCTGCCGGTTGCGGTACGGCGGCGACGACGTGCTCCACATCGACGTGCCCCAGCAACTCAGCCCACACGCCTCCTACGACCTCGTCAGCCGGATGCGTGCCTCCATCGCGGTCCTGGGCCCGCTGCTGGCGCGCTGCGGGGAGGCGATGGTTGCGCTACCCGGCGGCGACGACTTCGGATCGCGGCCGATCGACATGCACCTGGCCGCCCTCGAGCGCCTGGGGGTGGACATCGACCTGAGCCATGGCTACGTGCACGCGCGGGCCAGCACGCTCAAGGGCGAGGAGGTGAGCCTGGCCTGGCCGAGCGTCGGCGCAACCGAGAACATCATGATGGTGGCCACGGCGGCGGAGGGCCGGACGGTCATCGACAACGCAGCCCGTGAACCCGAGATCGCCGACCTGGCGGCGTTCCTGAACAGGATGGGTGCCGAGGTGCTCGGCGCCGGCAGCCCGACGATCACGATCAACGGCGGCGGCCCGCTGAGGTCCGTGGATCACACGCCGGTGTCGGACCGGATCGAGACAGCCGTGTACCTGGCGGCGGTCGGCATCGCCGGGGGCGAGATCACGCTGCGAGGCGCCCAGCCGGGCCACTTGCGGATGCTCTGCGACAAGCTCGGCGAGATGAACCTCCGCACGTCCACCATCAGGGGCGGGCTCTGGGCCATGTCGCCGCACCGGCTCCGTGCGACGGAGATCGTCACGCTGCCGTACCCGGGGGTCGCCACCGACTACCAGCCGCTGCTCGTCGCCATGCTCAGCCTCGCCGACGGCGTGGGTCTCGTGACCGAGAACGTGTTCGCCAACCGTTTCCGCTACGTGGGCGAGTTGATCCGCATGGGTGCGGACATCCGCGTCGAGGGGCGTTGCGCCATCGTGCGGGGCAAGGAGCGGCTCTCGGGCGCCCCCGTGCGCGCCACCGACATCCGGGCGGGGGCTGCGCTCGTGATCGCCGGGCTGGGAGCCGAGGGCGAGACGGTCGTGCGCGACACCCGGCACATCCGGCGGGGCCACGAGGACCTCGTCGGGAAACTGCGCTCCCTGGGCGCCGACATCTCCTGGGTGCCTGCCGGCTGAGGGGCCCGCCGGCAGGCGGTGGGCACGGGCTAGGAGGCGGGCGCGTCGACGCCGCTGCCGGCCTCGGCATCCACCTCGGCACCGGCGTCGGTTTCCCGACGCATTCGGTGGCGAACCAGCGCCACGACCCACACGATCACGGCGAGCGGGCCGATGATGATGAGGATCTCGTCCCAGCCGCCCTGGTGGGCGAATATGGCGTTCGCGCTCATTCCGGCCTCCACTGCTCGGCGCTCAGCGTAACCCCCCGCCGGGGCCGGCGACGCGGCACGGGAGGCTCCCCGGCACGCCGGTAGGGTGACGGGGTGAGCGACCGGGCAGGACCGGAGTCGGTCTGCTACCGGCACACCAACCGCCCGACCGGCGTGCGCTGCCAGCGCTGCGACCGGCTGATCTGCGCCGATTGCCAGATCATCGCCCCCGTGGGGTTCCACTGCCCCGACTGCCTGGCGGCCGCCCGCCGGGGAATGCCGGTCGGAACCGCAGCCGGACGGCCGGCCGCGGTCCCGCGGCGTCGCCGCGTGAAGCCGGTCGTGATCACGGGTCCGGCAGCCTTCAAGAAGCGTCCTGCAGCGCTGACCGGCGTCCTCGTGGCGGCGAACCTGGTGCTGTTCGTCGTGTCGGCGGCTTCCGAGCGCTCGGTGTGGAGCGGCGTCGGCGGGCTGGGCCGGATCAAGGAGAACGGCGCGTTGTGGGGTCCGGCCGTGGATCTCGGCGGCGAGTGGTGGCGCCTGTTCACCAGCGGGTTCCTGCACGCCAACATCCTCCACGTGGGGTTCAACGTGCTGCTGCTGGGTCTGCTGGGGGCGCCGCTGGAGCGGAGTCTGGGGTTCGTGCGGTTCGCGGTTCTCTACGTGGCGGCGCTGCTGGCCGGCTCGCTGGGCGCGCTCCTTGTGTCGCCGCGGGCGCTGACGATCGGTGCCTCGGGGGCGGTGTTCGGGCTGATGGGTGCCCACGTCATGGCCACCCGGGCCACCGGCCGGCGGGCCCGCGACTCGGGCGTCATGGGGCTGCTGGTGCTGAACCTCATCACGACGTTCCTCTTCCCCAACATCTCCATCGGCGGTCACATCGGCGGTCTGGCCGGCGGCCTGCTGGCCAGCTGGATACTGCTCACGCCCGATCGCAGCGGTCGGGTGCCGCGCTGGGTGGCCTCGATGGCGGGCGCCGGACTTGCCGGGCTGTTCTTCTTCACAGCTCTCGTGACGGCGACCACTTGGATCGATCCGATCTTCTAGCCAGAACGCCGCGCTTCCCCCCGGCTGCGGCTGATTGCTGCGACGAGGGCGCATAGGGCGCCGACATGTATGGATTCGGGCCGACGCCGGAGTGACGTCCGACGCAACTGTGGCGCCCGGCACATTGCCTAGCGGTGGGGCGTGGCCTCCACGAGATCCTTGAGGCGGTTGAGGTTGCCCTGCCAGATGCGGCGCAGCACGGGTCGGGCGAGCGTGGCGCCGAGCGGGCCCCCGAACCACCATGGGAAGCGCAGCTGCTCCACCCAGGTCATCGTCGTGGAGTCGCCGGCGGGATGCAACTCGAAGCGCCCCTCGCCGGAGACCGCGCCCGAGTGGCGGACCCCCATCAGCCGCGGCGGCGACCACTCGCTGATCTCCATGAGGTCGGTGGTGGACAGGAACCCCACCCGCGTCCGGCAGGCGAAGCGCGTGCCCTCCCCCTGCCGCCGGTCGGTCAGGAACTCGATGGCGACGGCGTCGGCCATCCACGCGGTGTGCGAGGCGATGTCCTCGAGATGGCCCCAGACCGCTGCCGGCGAGGCGTGGATGACGACCTCGACGCGCAGGCTCATCGGCGCGTCACCCCCGACTCTCCGGCGTGCGGTGCCGTGACACCAGGGGCGTGCGCTCGACGGGCAGGCTCATCGGCGCAGGCCGTAGACGGCGATCTGCTCGGTCGACAGCACCGGGTCGAAGCGCGCGCCCTGCCAGTCCGACCAGCGCTCCAGCAGCACCAGGCCGGCGTCGCGTGCCGTCGCGTCCAGTTGCGGCGCCGTGCGGTAGTGCAGCTGCCAGGGGCGCAGCCGGATGCCGGCGGCGGTGATGTCGATCATCTGACCGCGGATCTCCTGGTTCGCCGGCCGGTGCTGCCAGGCGCTCAGCACCACCCGATCCTCCTCGAGGGCCCGCACGTCGACGGCGTCGGTCTCGAAGTCACCCGGCGACGCCGGGCGTCCGGTGTCGGGGTCGGGGGCGCCTCCGGGGAGCGATGTCTCCACGACCAGCCGCCCGCCGGGAGCCAGCAGACCCGCCGCCGCCTCCAGGCAGAGCCGCTGCTCGCCGACGTCGGGCAGGTTGAACAGCGCGTTGAAGGCGCACAGCACCACGCCGAAGCCCGCGCCGGGCCGCACCGGCGGGCGGGCCATGTCGCCGAGCAGGAGGCGCACCCTCGTGCTGCCCGGTTTGGCGGCCAGGGCCGCCAGCATCGTCCGGGAGGCGTCCAGGGCCCACACGTCAACGCCGGCCGCCGCCAAGGGAATCACGAGGCGCCCCGTGCCGGCGCCCAACTCCAGTACCGGCCCGCCGCCCGCCAGTCGAGCGACGGTGGCCACGCAGGCCACCGTGTCGGTCACCTCGGAGTACCACTCGTCATAGACGTCGGCGAACGCCTCGCCGTAGCTTTCCGGGTGGTAGCCCTCCACGCTCCCAGCCTGTCGGGCACCGCGGCGTGAATGCAACGCCGTGCCCACCGATCATGTCATTCCGCCCACCCGCCCGTCATTCCGGCGAAGGCCGGAATCCAGGTGGCGACCCGGGCCTTGCCCGCGTCAGCCGTCGAGCCCGGCGGCCTCGTAGCCTGGGGACATGGCAGCCGTCGCCTACTTGGACCATGCGGCCTCCACGCCGATGTATCCCGAGGTCGTCGAGTCGATGCGGGAGTTCTTCGACGCCTGCTACGCAAACCCCACGGGAGCGCACCGCATGGCCCGGGACGCCCGCCGCGCCACCGACGACGCCCGGGACATCCTCGCCGAGGCGCTGGGTGCCCGACCGGCCGAGATCGTGTTCTGCGGCAGCGGCACCGAGGCCGACAACCTGGCGATCTTCGGCGCCGCGGCCGGCTCGGGGGGCTCCGGCGGCACGGTGGTGTGCGGCGCCGTGGAGCACCCTGCGGTGCTGCGTCCCACCGAGCAGCTCGGCGGGAGAGTCGTGGGTGTGGACGGCGACGGGATGCTGGACATGGACGCGCTCGCCGCCGCGCTGGACGGCGACGTGCGGCTCGTGTCGGTGATGCTCGCCAACAACGAGACCGGCGTGATCTGGTCCCTCGGGGACGTGGCCGAACTGATGGCGCGGCACGCACCCGGGGCGCTGCTGCACACCGACGCCGTGCAGGCGTTCCCGTGGCTCGACGTGGCCACGCTGGCGGCGCCGGCCGATCTCGTCTCGGTGAGCGCCCACAAGTTCGGTGGCCCGAAGGGCGTGGGCGCCCTCGTGGTGCGCGACCGCGTGCGGCTGCAGCCCCAGATCGTGGGGGGCGGCCAGGAGTCCGAGCGCCGCAGCGGCACCCCGAACGTGGCCGGCATCGTCGGCCTGGGCCGGGCGGCGGAGATCACCGTGGCGCGGCGCGGCGAGGTCACCGAGCGAGCCGGCCGGCTGCGCGACCGGCTTGCCGATGGTCTGCGGGCCGCGGTGCCGGGCGTCACCGAGTCGGGCGTCCGGCCGGCGACGGGCGCCGGGGTGACGGTGGACCGTTCGGCGAAGTTGCCCGGCTCGTGCCACCTCTGCTTCGAGGGCATCGAGAGTGAGGCTCTGCTGTTCCTGGCCGAGCGCGGCGGGGTCTACGCCTCGGCGGCGTCGGCCTGCGCCAGCGGCGCCGAGCACCCTTCCCACGTGCTGGCCGCCATGGGCTACCCGCGGAGCCTGGCCCGGGGCTCGCTGCGCCTGTCGCTGGGTGCCGCCAGCACCGGGGCCGACGTCGAGACCGCCCTGGCCGTGCTGCCGCCGGCGGTCGCCCAACTCCGCCGGGCGGCGGCCTAGGCGGCGGGCCGGTTCGGGACGCCGGGGAGCGGCTCATGCAGGTGATGACGGCCATGTCGGGTGGCGTGGACTCCTCGGTGGCGGCGGCGCTGCTTGCCCGGGACGGCCACGAGGTCGTGGGCGTCACGATGAAGCTGTGGGGCGGGCCGTCGGACACAGGTTGCTGCTCGGTCGCCGACGTGATGGACGCCCGCCGGGTCGCCGACGCACTCGGCATCGACCACCACGTCTTCAACTTCGGTGAGGACTTCTCCGACCGGGTCGTCGATCCCTACGTCGCCGACCACGCCGCCTGCCGTACGCCCAACCCGTGCGTGGAGTGCAACCGCCACATCAAGTTCGACAGGCTGTTGCGGCGGGCCGATGCGCTGGGGTTCGACGCCGTGGCCACCGGCCATCACGCCCGCGTGGTGCGCCGCCCCGACGGCACCCGCCGCCTGGCGAGAGGCGCTGATGCGGCCAAGGACCAGTCGTACGTGCTCTGGATGCTCACGCAGGAGACCCTGTCCAGGGTGCTGCTGCCGGTGGGGGACATGACCAAGGATCGGGTCCGGATGCTGGCGGCGGAACTGGGTCTCCGCACGGCGACCAAGCCCGACAGCACCGATGTGTGCTTCATCCAGCGCGGCGCCCGGGGGGCGTTCCTCGCCGAGCGCCTCGAGACGACCCCCGCGGCCGTGGTCGATACGGCCGGTCGTCACCTCGGCGAGGTACCCGCGGTGCAGCTGGTGACACTGGGCCAGCGCAAGGGCCTGGGTGTCGGCGGCCGGCAGCGGCCCGTCTACGTGGTGGACACCGACGTCGCCGCCGGCGTCGTGACCGTCGGCGACCGAGCTGACCTGCTCACCGAGAGCCAAGCGGTGAGCGACGTGACCTGGGCGGCCGGAGCGGTCCAGGGACCAGTGCTGGTGCAGACCAGCGCGCACGGCGCGCCCCGCCCGGCGACCCTGGAGGGCACCCGCGTCCGCTGGCGCTCACCGCAGCAGCGGGTGGCGCGGGGCCAGAGCGTCGTCTTCTACGACGGCCCCGAAGTGCTGGGGGGCGGGATCGCCGCCTGAGTCTCCGTTCGCCGGCGCGACCGGCGTCGGTTCGGCCTGTCGGACCCCCGACGGTTGGTGCAGTCGAGCCGCCCGAGCGCCGGTCGCTGCCGGTGTCAGGGCTGCGTGGCGGGCCGCGGGGACTCCGCAGATCAGTGGGGCGCCGTCACTCCGCGATGGTGGGGATGCGGCGCTTGCGCGCCTCGGCGAGGACCGCCGCGGGGCGGACCGGCGCCACCAGGAGGGCGCTCACCTTCTCGGCGGTTCCACCGGAGCGTGCGGGGGTGACGGCCACCGGCTCGGCCAGCCGCAACTCGAACACCAGCCCGGCGGCTCCCAGCGTGAGGTCGCGGGCGTCGCTGCCGGCCAGAGCCGGCCCCAGCGAGGCGATCATCGGGCGGCGGAACAGCGTCGGCTCGGCCAGGGCAATCCGGTCGTGGAGGACCAGGCCCGCCGGCACGTAGACCAGCCAGCGCCGGGCAAGGCTGTGCAGGGCGCGCATCCCGGCGATGGCGATCAGCCAGCCCGCCACGCTGAGCAGCGGTCCCAGCACCCAGTGTCCCGCGGCCCACAGCAGCGGCCCGGCGGCCATCCCCCCCACCGTCAGCGCCCACGTGGGGGCGAGGGCGCCGACCAACACCGCGGCCGGGGCGCGCAGCGCCAGGCGCCGCTCGTGGCCGTAGCTGGTGGCGTCGATGAACCGGGCACCGAGCAGCGGTGACATGGCGCCGATCGCCGCCGCGGCCGTGCAGGCCAGACCCACCACGGCGGCCGCCGACGCACCGGCGTGGGCCGCCGCCCAGCACGCCGCCGCCAGCGCGCCCGGCGCCAGCATCCGCACGGCGGTGAGCGAGGCGGTGTGCGGGACGAGCAGCGCGGTGAGGCCGACCGCCCACGCCGTCCAGGCCCCGGCAGCGGCCGTCGTGGCGAAGGCGTCCGACGCGCCGTCCAGCGCATCGCCGAGCAGCCAACCGGCGCTCCAGGGCAGCGACGCCCAGAGTGCCCGCAGCCCCCACACCCAGAGGGTCTCGATCAAGGCGCCGGCCTCGCCGCCGCGGCGGGCGTCGGCGCCCGCGATCCGCGATCCAGGAGGCTCCCGGTCATCGCACCAGCTTGCTACCTTCGTCGTCGTCCGGGGGCGGGCCGGCTGAGCCGGCCCGTTCCGCAGGGTAGTTGTTCCGGTCCGCGGGCCAGTCGGACACCGAGCCGGCCACGGCAGGCGCTGCTTTGCTTCCGCGGGCGCCGGTGGTGCGTCCTTCGACGGATCCCGCGTCCGAAATCGACGGTGGGTCTCCGACGGTGTCGCAGGGTGTCGGTACAGTTCCGTTCGTGGCCGGCGAGTCCCTCTCCCGCACGGACCCGATGCCCGCGGCGCCGGGTGGCGGTCACGCTGCCGACGCTCCACCTGCCTCCGGTACCGACGGGATGACCACGACGCCGGGTCGGAGAATCGCCGCGGGGGAGGCGCCCGACGATGTCCTCGTCCGGGTCGACGAACTGCGGCGCCGGATCCGCTACCACGCCGATCTCTACTACGTCGGCAACACGCGCGAGATCCCCGACGCCGACTTCGACTCCCTGATGGCGGAGTTGCGCGCTTTGGAGCAGCTCTACCCGTCGCTGGCCGATCCCACGTCGCCGACGCGCACCGTCGGTGCCCCGCCATCGGTGCTGTTCGCCGCGGTCACCCACGACGTGCCGATGATGTCGCTGGACAACGCCTTCGACCTCGACGAGTTGCGGGCCTGGGAGGCCCGGGCCGCCTCCCGCCTCGACGGGCCCGCCGGCCCGTACGTCTGCGAGTTGAAGTTCGACGGCCTCGCCATCTCGGTGCGGTACGAGCACGGCCGCTTGGTGCGTGCCGCCACGCGGGGCGACGGGCGGGTGGGCGAGGACGTCACCCACAACGTCGCCACCATCGGGAACGTGCCCCACACCCTCGGCGCCGATGCGCCGGAGGTGCTGGAAGTGCGCGGCGAGGTGTACATGGCGATCTCCGCCTTCGAGCGACTCAACGAGGCGCGGGAGGCCGCCGGCGAGGCCCGCTACGCCAACCCTCGCAACACCGCCGCCGGCTCGTTGCGCCAGAAGGATCCGAAGGTCACCGCCGAGCGGGAGTTGAGTTGGTGGTGCTACCAGGTGGGGATGGTGTCCGGCGGACCGGAGTTCCGGCGCCACAGCGAGACGCTCGAGTTCCTCGCCGGCCTGGACCTCCCGGTCAACGATGCCTGGCTGCTGGCGCGCGATCTGGCCGCGGTCGAGGGCTATGTGCGCGGCGCCGAGCAGCGGCGCCACGACCACGACTACGAGACCGACGGCGTGGTGATCAAGGTCGACGACTTCGGTCGCCAGGCCGAACTGGGGGCCACCAGCCACCACCCGCGCTGGGCCGTGGCCTACAAGTTCCCGCCCGAGGAGAAGACGACGAAGCTGCTGGCCATCCAGGTCTCCATCGGCGGCAAGGGCAAGGCCACGCCGTTCGCCGAGCTGGAGCCGGTGTTCGTGGGCGGTTCCACCGTGCAGATGGCGACACTGCACAACGAGGACCAGGTGAAGGCCAAGGACGTGCGCCCGGGCGACGTCGTGGTGGTCCGCAAGGCCGGCGACGTGATTCCCGAGGTGCTGCGTCCGGTGCTGTCCGAGCGCCCCGAGGGGCTACCGGAGTGGGTGTTCCCCGAGTTCTGCCCGTGCCCCAACCGCTCGCCGCTGGTGCGCGAAGGCGACGACGCCGCCCACCACTGCCGTCACCCGCAATGCCCGGCCCAGCAGGCCGGCGGCATCGAGCACTTCGCCTCACGCGGCGCCATGGACATCGAGGGCCTCGGCGAGAAGAACGTCCGCCTACTCATCCGCGAGGGGCTGATCGCCGACGTCGCTGACGTTTATGCCCTGGAGGAGGCAGACGTTGTCTCGCTGGAGACCTTCGGCCCAAAGAAGGCCCGCAACCTCATGGCGGGCATCGAAGCCTCCAAGGAGCGCTCGCTGGCCCGCTTGTTGTTCGGGCTGAACATCCGCCACCTCGGCGGAGCGGTGGGGGAGTTCCTGGCCGATGCCTTCAGGCACCTTGACGACATAGTCGCCGCGCCGACCGAGCGGCTGGCAGAGGTCGACGGCGTCGGCCCCACGATTGCCGCCAGCGTGCGGGCCTTCTTCGATGATCCCGACAACCTTGCCGTTGTCGAGAAGCTGCGCGCCGCCGGCGTGAACTTCGCCGGCCCGCCCCCCGCCGCGGACGAGTCCGGGGCCGGCGAGGCCCTTCCGGCGACGCTGGAGGGCAAGTCGGTGGTGGTCACCGGCACCCTCGAGAACTACAGCCGTGAAGAGGCCGCGGCGGCGATCGCCGGGCGGGGCGGACGCTCACCCGGCAGCGTGTCGGGCAGTACCACGGCGGTGGTGGCGGGCGCATCACCGGGTGCCTCCAAGCTCAGGGGGGCTGAGAAGCTGGACGTCCCCGTGCTCGACGAGGCGGCGTTCGAGCATCTCCTGGAGACGGGCGAACTCCCGCCGAAGGCCGCCGGATAGCCAACGCCCCCAGCCGTGCGCCAAAGGATCTCCGGGGGTTGCGCGGGGAGAGCCGGGTTGTGGCGGTCCGGCCCTGACGATGAATCTCAGGCCGCTCTGAAGCACCAGCGGACCTCGCCCCGGCGCGCCGAGGCGGGTCCCTCCGCCAGGGGGTAGAAGACCGCCCGGGCGCAGTTCTCCCCGGCGCGCAGCTTCTCGACTGTGCGTTCCTGACCCGGCTGGTACACGGAGCGGTTCGTGGACGTGGCCTGCAGCGTCTCCCCATCGGGCAGGCGCTGCCCGTTCAGGAAGAGTTCGATGACGTACCGGGGGCTGTCGGTCAGGTCGAGGCCGACAGCCTGCTGGGCCAGCACCTCACTGTCCGGTGCCGGGATCAACTCCTCCACCCGGGAGTCCACCGGCGGGCCTCCGTCCCCGTCGCGCAGCAGTGCGGCGGTGGCGATCGAGGCGACCCCTGCGGTCGCGATGATGGCAGCGACGAGCGCCTGACGGCGGCGGCTCAGGGGCACGCACGTCAGGCTAGAGGCGGTCCGCGCGCCAGCCGCGGCGGTAATCTCGATCCTCGTGGTCGAGGACTACGTCGAGCCGGACGCCGAGGACGCCTTCGAGGGCGTCGACGAGGAGTCGCTGCAACCCCTCGCGCGCGACGCCGATGCCCCCATCTGGGAACCGGCGCCCATCGCCGGCCGCTACCGCCTCGGCGACTACCTGACCGAGAGCCGGCTGGGGCGCACCTACCGGGCGTGGGACACCGAGACCGACGAAGAGGTCGAGGTCACGTTCCTGGATGACGAAGCCGTGACCGATGCCACGAGCGCCGAGGCGTGGCTCGAGGAGTTGCGCGGGCTCCGGCACCTCCATGTCCTGCCGCTGCTGGACTGGGAGATCGCACCCGTGCCCTACCTCGTCTGTGCCGCACCCGCCATGCGGCTGGACCGCCTGATCACCGCAGGGGTGCCTCTCAGCCCATCGCAGACGCTCCTGATCGGGCTGCAGGCGGCGGAGACCCTGCACGACCTGCGCCGGCGGGGAATCACGCACGGGGCGCTCACGCCCTACCACTGCTGCGTCGACGCCAACGGCAGGCTGCGTCTCGCCGAGCTGGGCGTGGACTTCCTGCGGGCACCGCTGGAGCCCGCCGACGCGACGCGCTACGACGCCCCCGAGGCGATCCGGGCCGCGGAGGACGAGAGCCTTCACGCGCCGGCCGCGGGCGCCGAGGCACCGGCTCAGCCGGTGGAGTTCGAGTCGGCCGAGACGGTGGGCGCGCCCGGCCCCGAGACGGAGGATGCGCCCGGCGAGCCCGACGACCTCACCGACGCCGGGGAGAGCATGAGCGACGACGCCGCTGTCGGTGATGTCTCGGCTGGTGATGTCCTGGCCGGTGATGTCGCAGCCGGCGATGTCGCAGCCGGCGATGTCGCAGCCGGTCATGTCGGAGCCGGCGGTGTCGTTCCCGACGACGTGGCAGCCGGCCCTGATGCGTCAGAGCCGCCGGCCGATGTCGAGCCGTCGCCGGGAGAGCAGCCCGCCGCGGCGTACGCCCCCGCGGCGGGCGACGTGTACGGACTCGGTCTCATCCTGACCGAGGTGGCCGCGGGGCGTCCGATGGCGCCGGAAGGGATCGCCCAACTCGGGCGAGCGGTCGTTCCGCGTGGCGCCGGGGCGGCCACCGCCCGCCACCTGGCGCGCTTGGCGCCGATGCTGGTGCAGGCCACCGTGTCCAACCCTCAGAGCCGCCTGGAGGCCGACGAGTTGGCCCTGGCGATGCGCGCCACCGCGGAGATGCTCCCCCCACCCGCACGGCTCGACGAGGTGTTCCAGCGTGCCGGCGACGATCGCGCGGAGCCGGAAGCCTCCGAGGGGGCGGTGCGAGCCCTGGAGCCGGTGCGGGCCCGTCGGCGGAACCCGCTGATGCGCATCGCCGCGGCCGCTGCGGTCGTCGTCGCCGCAGCGCTCCTGGTGATCTACACCGCCGGCGGTGGCGGCACGCCGAGCTACCCGGTGCCCGATGTCGTCGGCCTGGATTGGACTCGCGCCAACGACACCCTGACCACTTCGGGCTGGGAGGTGCGGCGCCTGGAGGTGCGCGTCGCCGAGGCCGCCGCCGGGGAAGTCGTCGGTCAGCTGCCCGAACCCGGTGGCCTGCTCGACGCGGGGCAGGTCGTGAAGGTGCAGGTCTCGCTGGGCCCGCCGCTGGTGGTCGTCCCCGCTGACATCGTGGGCCTGCCGCTGGAGCAGGCGGGGTTGCGGCTCTCGGAGATGGGTCTGGCGGTGGGAACCGTCGAGACACGCGTGGATCCCAGCATGCCGGCGGGTTCCGTGGTCGCCGTCGCCGAGCCGCTGCCCGAACTGCCGCGCGGCTCGCCGGTCGACCTGGTGATCGCCGTCGCCCGGTAGCTTCCGAGTCCATGACCGAGCGGATCTCCCGCGACGACGTGGCGCACGTGGCCTGGCTCGCACGCCTCAGCCTCCGTGCCGACGAGCTGGAGCGGTTCACGCTGCAGCTCGGCGACGTGCTCGACCACGCCGCCGACGTGGCGGCTCTGGACCTCGAGGGTGTGCCGCCCACCTCGCACCCCTACCCGGTCGGCAACGTGCTCCGGGCTGACGTTCCCGACGGTGCGCTCGACCGTGCCGAGGTGCTGGCACAGGCTCCCGAGACCGAGGAGGGGCAGTTCCGGGTACCCCCCGTGCGCGGGGAGGCGCCGTGACCGTCCGGCGGCTGCCGTGACCGCCGCGGGTCCGGCGCTGGCCATCGCCGCGGCGGTGCGCGGCGGCGAGCGCTCGGCCACGAGCGTGGTCGAGGAGTCCCTCGCCGCCATCGCCTCCGGCGCCGAACTGGCGGCGTTCAACACGGTGACCGCGGAGGCGGCGCTGGCCCGGGCCCGCCGGATCGACGACGCTGTCGCAGCCGGCGAGGATCCGGGTTGCCTCGCGGGGGTGCCGGTGGCCCTGAAGGACAACATCTGCACCCGCGGCGTCGCGACGACCTGCTCCTCGCGCATCCTCGAGGGCTGGGAGCCCCCCTACGACGCCACGGTCGTCGGCCGGCTCAACGCAGCCGGCGGCATCGTCGTCGGCAAGACCAACATGGACGAGTTCGCGATGGGATCCTCCACGGAGAACTCCGCCTTCGGGCCGACGCTCAACCCCTGCGACCCCGCACGGGTTCCCGGGGGCTCATCGGGTGGCAGCGCCGCGGCCGGCGCCGCGGCGATGACCCCCGTGGCGCTGGGAAGCGACACAGGTGGCTCGATCCGTCAGCCGGCAGCTCTGTGCGGCGTGGTCGGCATGAAGCCGACCTACGGGCGGGTGTCGCGCTACGGCCTCGTGGCGTTCGCCTCGTCGCTCGACCAGATCGGCCCGATCACCTGCACGGTCGCCGACGCCGCGCTGGTGTACTCGGCCATCGCCGGGCACGATCCCCTGGACTCGACGTCCATTCCCGAGCCGGCCGGAGACATGTCGGGCGCGCTCGGCGAGGGCGTGGCCGGCCTGCGGGTGGGCATCGTCGCGGAGCTCTCGGGGGAGGGCATCGACGGCGACGTCTCGGCGCGCCTCGGTGCCGCCGCCGAATCGCTGGCGTCGCTGGGGGCCGAGGTCGGCGAGGTGAGCGTTCCGGCCGCGGTCTACGGGCTCTCGGCGTACTTCCTCATCGCCCCGGCGGAGGCCTCCAGCAACCTCGCCCGCTACGACGGTGTCCGCTACGGCCTGCGGGTTCCGGCCGCCACGGCCGCGGACATGAACGTGGCCACCCGCACCGCCGGCTTCGGCGACGAGGTCAAGCGGCGCATCATGCTGGGCACCTTCGCCCTCTCCGCCGGCTACTACGACGCCTACTACGGCAAGGCGCTGAAGGTGCGGACGCTGGTGCTGCGGGACTTCGCCGCCGCCTACGAGCGGTTCGACGTGCTGCTTGCCCCCACGTCGCCAACCGTGGCGTTCCGCTTCGGCGAGCGCACCGGCAACCCGCTGGCCATGTATCTCTCCGATGCCTGCACGGTGGCGTCGAATCTGGCCGGGCACCCGGCCATATCGGTTCCCGCCGGCAGCGGCGCCGACGGTCTGCCCGTCGGGGTCCAGGTCATGGCGCCGGCGCTTGGTGAGGCGGTGATGTTCCGTGCCGCCGCCGCGCTCGAGCGCGCCCAGGCGGACCGGCGGCCGGCGGGCAGTGGCGGAGCGACGGCGGGGAGCGCGTCGCCATGAGTGACCGGCCGGGCAGCGGTGCCGACGTCATCTGGGCCGCCGGCTCGCCCGGCCTGGGCGCGCCCGCGGACACCGAATGGGAGATGGTCATCGGCCTCGAGGTCCATGCCGAACTCCTGACCCGCAGCAAGTTGTTCAGCGGCAGCCCCAACGCCTTCGGGGGCGAACCCAACACCAACATCGATCCCGTGTGCATGGGCCTTCCGGGCACCCTCCCGGTCCTGAACCGGCACGCCGTGGAACTGGCCATCCGCGTGGGCCTCTCCCTGGGATCGCTGGTGCAGCCCTCGGTTTTCGCCCGGAAGAACTACTTCTACCCGGACATGCCGAAGGACTACCAGATCAGTCAGTACGACCGTCCCATCAACGTGGGGGGGAGCCTCGAACTGCCGACCGGCAAGGTGATCGGCATCGTGCGAGCGCACCTCGAGGAGGACACCGGCAAGACCACGCACATGGGGGGAGCCGGGAGGATCGACGACGCCGCCTACTCACTGGTCGACTACAACAGGGCCGGCGTGCCGCTGCTGGAGATCGTCAGCTACCCCGACCTGCGATCGCCGGCCGAGGCGCGGGAGTACGTGACGGAGCTGCGTTCCACGCTGCTGGCCGTGGGCGCCTCCGACGGCAAGATGGAGGAGGGGTCCCTCCGGGTGGACGCCAACGTCTCGGTGCGCCCGGTGGGCGCCGGCGAGTTCGGCACCCGCTGCGAGATCAAGAACGTCAACTCGCTGCGCTCGCTGGGGCGGGCGCTGGAGTACGAGGCGCGCCGGCAGATCCGGATGCTGAGCGTCGGCGAGCCGGTGACGCAGCAGACGCGCCACTGGAACGAGGACACCGGTCGCACGTCGGCGCTGCGCACCAAGGAGGAGGCGACCGACTACCGGTACTTCCCGGAGCCGGACCTGGTGCCGCTGGATCCCGATCCCGCCTGGGTGGAGCGCATCCGCGCCGAGCTGCCGTTGCTGCCCCGGGAGCGCCGCCACCGGCTGGCCGGCCTCATCGGCGAGGATCCGGCCCGGGTGTCTCTCGTCACCGAGCGCGGCCAGGACGACCTGGCGCTGGCGGCGATCGAGGCCGGGGCGGCGCCGGCCGCGGTGCTCAAGCACCTGGAGCAGAATCTCGCCGACGGCAGCGGGGAGTTGACCGCGGACGGCCTGGCCGAACTCATCGGCATGGAGGCGCGCGGCGAGTTGACCTCCAACCAGGTGAAGGACGTGCTGGCGGAGATGGTGCGGACCGGGGAGAGCCCGGCCACGGTTGCCCGCCGCGCCGGGTTCGAGGCGGTCGCCGCCGGCGAATTGGCCGCCGTCGTGGACCGGATCATCGCCGAGCACCCCGAGGAGTGGCGGCGCCTCTGCGCCGGCGACGGCAGGGAGCGCAAGAAGATGCAGGGCTTCTTCACCGGCCAGGTGATGCGCGCCACGAAGGGCCAGGCAAACGGGCGGGACGTCGCCGCCCTGCTGGCCGACCGGGCTGGGTCCTGAGCGCAACGCCCACAGCGGGGCCCGCCGGCACCCCGGCCCCGCCGGGCGATCCGGGCGGAATCCGAGCCGGTCCCGGCCCGTGCACGAGGCTCGGATGGAGGTCGGCGGCCTACCCGGGGTGCGCCCCGAGCCACGCCGCCGACCCCGGTCGGCCTTCCGGCCCCCAACGGGACGATGCGTGCGCCTCGCCCGATCCGGTTACGTGTCAGAGGCAGGACCTCGCCAGGCTCCGCACGTCGGCGGAGCGGAACCTGATGTGCCCACCCAACCGGTAGGCGGCCAGCTGCCCGCCGTTTGCCAGGTCCAGCAACTGGGCCTCGTCCACGACGAGCATCTCGCAGGCCTCCAACGGTCCGACGAGATCGATCTCGGGATGGGCCCGGCCGGTGGATCGGTCGTCAGGAGCGGTTACTTGGATCATGGTCATCCGGTCTTCCTTTCTGCTTGCGCCATCGACGGGATGCCCACCGCCGTGCCCGCGAGGTCGGCCCCAACGGCGGGTCCGCTGCAGTCTGTGGCGGGGTTCCTCCGCCGGTCCTCCTGATATCCACAAGATCACTGTGCATATGCGCGAAGGAGCAAGCGTCGCAGGCAACCGCCCGACGTCGCCCGTAGGGTGCCGCCGTGTCCCAGCGTCATCGCCTCACGATCACCGTCACGATGGCCCTCTACGAGGAGCTCTGTCGGCATGCCGGTCCCCGCGGCATCAGTCGCTGGATGGAGGACGCCGCCTGGCGCAAGCTCCGATCACACGACGGCGGGCGACAGCCGCCGCCACCCTCCCCACCCGGTGGAGACGAGACCTGGTCGCGCCACGGACTTCCCCCGCCACCTTGGTGCTGGTCACCGCTGCGGCCGACCGGCACCGAGAGGGATGGAATCAACCGATGATCTGCTAGACCTGTGCCCATGCGAATGGCAGCAATCAATCATCGTGCAGTGAGCCTGGCCGGCGACCGGGCCTGGGACATCGCCGAGGCCTCCGGGGGCGCTTTCGGGCCCGATCCGATGCAGGTCCTGGCCAACTGGGACGCCTTCGTGGCGTGGGCCGCCGACAACGCGCCCGACGGCGGAGACGCCTATGACGCCGACGACCTGACCTGCCCGGTGCCGAGACCCCCGCAGGTGTTCGGCATCGGCCTCAACTACGCCGACCACGCCGGCGAGACGGGCATGGAGGCGCCGGACGACCCGCTGGTGTTCACCAAGTTCCCCTCCTGCGTCGCCGCGCCGAACTGCGACATCCCGCTCGTCCCCGGCAACTGCGACTGGGAGGTGGAGCTGGTGGTGGTGATCGGCCGCGCCGGGCGGGACATCGCCGCCGAGAACATCACCGACCACATCGCCGGGTTCACGGTGGGCCAGGACGTCAGCGAGCGGGTTGGCCAGTTCGCGGGCGGCTTCCCGCAATTCAACCTGGGCAAGTCGCATCGGAACTTCTCGCCGCTCGGCCCGGCGGTCGTCACCCTCGACGAGCTGGAGAACCCCTGGGACCTGGGGCTCACCTGCGACCGCAACGGCGTGCGGGTGCAGGACGCCCGCACCACGTACTTCATCAACGACATCCCGCGCCTGATCACCTACCTGTCGTCGATCTGCGAGCTGCTTCCCGGCGACATCATCTTCACCGGCACGCCGGCGGGTGTGGGCATCGGCATGGACCCGCCGCAGTTCCTGGAGCCCGGCGACGTGATCGTCTCCGCCGTCGAGGGCCTCGGCGAGATCACCAACCGGTGCGTCTAGCCCGGCAGCGCGGGTAGGCCGCGCTACCGGATTCAGCGAAACGGATCGAGTCTGAGACCGAGGTGCAGGCGTGAGTGACGAACATTTCCTCATTACGGGGGCCATGGGCTGCATCGGCGCCTGGGCGGTGCGCCACCTGGCGGCGGAAGGCGCCGAGATGACGCTGTTCGACATCAGCACCGACGACAAGCGGCTGCGGCTCATCGTGGACGAGGCCGACCTTGCCTCGCCGCGCCGCATCCAGGGGGATCTGACGGTCACCGAGGACGTGTTCGCCGCAGCCGAGGGTGCCACGCACATCATCCACCTCGGGGCGCTTCAGGTGCCGACGTGCCGGGCCAACCCGCCGCTGGGCGCCAACATCAACGTCGCCGGCACCGCCAATGTCTTCGAGGCGGCGCAGGCGCACGGCATCCGGAACCTCGTCTACACCAGCAGCGTGGCGGTGTTCGGCCATCCCGACCTCTACGACACCGACATCCTGCCCAACGACGCCCGCCGCGAACCGGCCACCCACTACGGCGTCTACAAGGTGGCCAATGAGGACACCGCCAGGGTGTACTGGCACGAGAACGGCACACCGAGCGTTGGCCTGCGCCCGCATACCGTTTACGGACCGGGCCGCGACCAGGGTGTCACGTCTTACCCGTGCCAGGCGCTGCTGGCCGCCGTGCGGGGGCTGCCATACCACATCGACTACGGCGGGTGGATGGGTTTCCAGTACGCCTCGGACGTGGCCCGCATCGTGATCGCCGCGGCGCGGGCGACCCCCGGGGGCTGCGACGTCTACAACATCGCCGGCAGCGTGGCCCCGGTCTCCTCCTTCGTCGAGGCCATCATCGGGACCACCGACTTCGCCGGGATCACCTGTGGCACCGATCCACTCCCGTTCCCGCGCGGGATGGACGACAGCGCGCTCCAGGCGCGACTGGGTTCGGTACCCAGCACGTCCCTGGCCGACGGGGTGGCGGAGACCGCCGACTGGTTCCGGGCGGCGATCGCCGACGGCCGGCCCTTGCCGCCCTCGTAACCGCCTGCCGCCGCCGCCACTCGTCGCTCCTGCGGCCGCCCTGGCAGCCTGCCGCCCCGCCGATCCTCTTCCAGGCCGCCGCGTCATTCCGGCGAGAGCCGGAATCCATCGGCCGTCGCGTGGACCCGCCTGTCCTTGCCACGCGGCTTGGCCCCCTGAACAGCCGAATCCACGCCGGTCAGCGAACTATGCTCGGACGGGATTCTGAACGAATCCCGCTGACGGGAGGGACGATGGCCACATACTCGATTCCGTACGAATCCATGGATCCGTTGACGATCGGCGCGGCGGACGACGAGACGAAGGTGTACCGGGACAGCCTCGACCTGGAGGTTCCCGACGAGAACCTGCTGGCGGCCATCTACCCCGACGAGCCGGACCCGGTACCCAACGCCACCGAGGCCGCCCGGGCCGCCCTGGAGAGCCCGCACAGCGGGCCGCGGTTCAGCGAACTCCTGGCGGGTGCCTCCAGCGTGGCGGTCGTCATCGACAACCAGTTCCGCCCCACGCCCGCCTCCAAGCTGCTGCCACCGGTTTTCGATGCCATCGAGGCCGCGGGCATCACCGACGCCCGGGTGGTGTGCGCCAACGGCAAGGTCTTCCCGATGTCCGACAGCGACATCTCCCAGAAGCTCG
>JAGWAL010000050.1:0-6612 GCA_021296415.1 Acidimicrobiia bacterium
CCGTCGGCCACGAGATCGCCGGCCGCCTGGTCGACGGCACGCCGGTGGTCGTCGAGCCGGTGACACCGTGCGGGCAGCGGTGCGCCTTCTGCGACGGCGGCGACTACAACCTCTGCCCCACGTCGGTGCGGCAGGTGCTGGGCATCGGCGCCGACGGGGGCATGGCCGAGTACGTGGCGGCCGACGCCGCCGGGATCGTGCCGCTTCCCGGCATCGGCGACGGACTCGGCGACGCCTCCCTCGTCGAGCCGCTGGCAGTGTGCGCGCACGGCCTGCGCCTGGCGGACGCCGGCGCCGGCGGCTCGCGGGTGCTCGTGATCGGCGGCGGAGCCCTGGGGCTGTGCGCCGCAGCCGCAGCCCGCCACCTCGGTCTGGACGTGGCGGTGCAGGCCCGCCACGAGGCTCAGCGCGTTGCCGCCGGGCGCATCGGTGCCAGCGAGCCCGACGACGGACGCTACGACCTGGTCGTCGACGCCGCCGGATCGCCCGAAGCGCTGGCGGAGGCCGCCCGGCGGGCGCGACGCGGCGGCACCGTGCTGCTGCTGGCGAACTACTGGGGCACCGACATCGTGCTCCCGGGCGGCAGCGTGATGTTCAAGGAGCTCCGCATCCTGACGGGGATCATGTACGGGCGCGGGCCGGGCGGACGCGACATCGAGACAGCCGCCGCCGTGCTGGAGGCGAACCCCGAGGTGGCGCGGGCGATCGTGACGCACCGCTTCCCCCTCGACGCCGCCGCCGAGGCCTTCGAGGCGGCCGCCCGGCGCGCCGAGGGCGCTATCAAGGTCATCCTCGTCCCGGCAGCGAGCTGAGACGGCCTCGTGGCCAGAGGTCGTCCACGCGCCCGAACCTCGGGAATCGGCCGGTTCGGACGGGTACTGACCGCCGCGGTGCTGGCCGTCGCCGCCTGCAGCAGCGACAGCACCGCGCCGCCACCCGCCGAGCCGTCGGCGTCGACCGAGCCGGCGCAACCCCCCGCAACGTCGGAGCCGCCTCCCGAGACCCCGGCCGAACCCACCGCCGACCCCGCGGCGCAAACCGCGCCGAACGGTGAGGGGGACGGGCAGGCGGATGCGAACGGCGTGGCGCCGGCCGACGCCGCCGCCGACCCGCCCGGTGTCGGGGACCCGGCGGAGCGCGAGCAGCCCGCCGCTCTCAGCACCGAACTCGAGGCCGGTCTGCCCGCGGTGCTGGACGAGCTGGCCCAGGTCGCCGGCACGTGGATCCCGGCCGGTCGGGCCGCCGTCGCGATCGTGACGCCCGACGGGACCCTCTACGGCCTGAACGAGCACCGCCAGCACATCTCCGCCAGCGCCGTCAAGCCGCTCTGGGCGGCGGCGGCCATCGACCTCGCCGGCCTGGACGCCGTGGTGCCGCTGGCCGAGGCGGCGCTCGTCCGGTCCGACAACTTCGTCGCCGGCGAGATCATCGACCTGGTCGGCATCGACACCGTCAACGAGTGGAGCAGCGACGTTGCCGGGACGACCGGAACCCACCTGGCCGCCTGGTACTTCGGCATCGACCGCGTGGCGCAGTCGGTCATCGCCGGCGGGACCAGGGGGAACCTCACCACGGTCGCCGATCTGGCGCTCTTCTATTCCCGCCTGCGGCGCGGCGAACTGCTGGATCCCGACGGCGTCGCCGCCCTGGAGGGCTGGCTCCGTGCCACGCCGCGGGGCTCCGCCGCGCCCGGCGCCGTGAACGGGGCTCTGCTGGCCCGCCTCCCCGAGAGCGTCGCCGCCGAAGCCATCCACAAGACGGGCTGGCTGCCGCCCTACTGCTGCCGCGCCGACCTGCGGCTCATCATCGATGCCGGAGTCGTGCCCCTGCCCGGCGGCGGCTGGTTCGCCATCGCCGCCGTGAGCGACCGGGCCGCGGCCTACAACCTGTCGGTGGACTGGGTGGCGCTGGCGGCCTGCCGGGTCTACGTGCTGCTTGCCAGCGACGCGACGCACGCCTGCGAGCGTGCCGGCGACGGCACCCCGAGACCCGAACTGTGGCCCCCGCCGCCGGAACCCGAGCCGGACCCGGCCGAGGTCGGCGACGGCGAGGCCCCAGCGGACGGCGAGGAGGCCGATCCGCCGGAGGGCGGCGAGACCGCGCCGGACCAGAGGTCCGCTGAGTCGCCATCAGAGGGTTCCGACGGCGAGGAGTCGCCACAGGGCAACGAGCCGGTGGGGGAATCGGAGGAACCCGCCGCCGAGCCCGCCGAGTCCGGGACCGACCAAGACGAGCCTGCGACCGGGGGCAACGCGGACTCCTGACCCGGCGCCGCCGCGGTCGGGCGGCTAGCTGTGCCCGTCCAGGACCTCGAACAGGTCGGGGTCGCTGCGGCGCAGGCGGCGCCAGTTGGCCTCCCACATGGCGCCGATGAAGTTCTCCAGGTAGAGCCGCTTGCTGCGCACCGCCTCGGCGATGGGCATCTCCTTGCCGCCGATCATCTGTGCCTCGACGTGGCAGCGCGCCGAGGTCTCCAGGGTGATGGCCTTGACGGTGGCCCGCGCCAGGGATTCCTCCACGATCACGACGCCGTGGTTGCCGAGCCAGAGGACACTGCGGTTGCCCAGCGCGGCCGACATGCGCGGCCCGTCCACGATCGGCCGCACCCCGTCGTCGAGGTAGTGGGCCTGCTCGTCGTGGAACAGGCAGGCGTCGGCGGAGTACATGCCCATGTCGGCGCCGGTGGTGCTCAGCACCTCCACGAAGTGCGAGTGGGTGTGGATCACCGCATCGGCGGCCGGACGCGTGCGCAGCATCTCGGCGTGGAACCCGACCGCGGGCGAGACACCACCGTCGCCGCTGAGCACCTCGAGGTCCATGCTGACGTGGACGACGTGGTCCGGCAGCGTCTCGTCGAAGTAGCCCCACGGCGAGATCCAGAAGGTGTCGGGACGGTCGCGGTCCCGCAGCGCCACCTGGCCGGCGACGCGGCTCTCGCAGCCGCCGCGCGCCAGCATGCGGCGGGCCGCCGCCACCTGGAACGCCGGATGACCCACGTGCATGGTCACGATCCGGAGTATAGGAGCGGCGCGAATCGGGCCTCGATGCGCCGGCCCGGCCGGCCCTCGAACCAGCCGGCGATCGCCGACGGGCGAGCCGCGCAGCCCGGAGGGTACGATCGCGCTGTCGCGGGGAGAGGAGACGGATGAGCCTCACGAGCGTCAGCGACTGGACACCCCCTGACTGGCTCATCCCGTGGATCTCGCGCACGCACGTCGTCCTGTACAAGCTGAGCACGGGCAAGGTCGGCGGCCACGTCGACGGCATGCCATGCATCCTGCTGCGCACCATCGGCCGCCGCTCCGGCAAGCCGCACACGGTGTGCCTCAGCTACCTGCCGGACGGTGACTCCATGGTGGTGGTTGGATCCTTCGGCGGCACCGAGCACCACCCGGCCTGGTACCACAACGTGCGGGCCAACCCCGAGGTGATCGTGCGCGACCGCGAGCGGGTCTTCTGGGCGACGGCGGACACGCTCACGGGCGACGAGCGGGAGGCCCTGTGGGAGGCACGGGTCGCCAGCGCTCCCCGCTACGCCCGGTACCAGGAGCGCACCGACCGGGAGATCCCCCTGGTGCGACTCAGCTACTCCCGCCCCTACACCGGATAGGCCCCCGCCGCGGCCGGCGCGGCTCGGCTCAGAGGGTCCAGCCGCCGTCCACGTCGAGCTTCTGGCCGGTGATGTAGCCCGCCCGGTCCGAGGCCAGGAAGCACACCGCCTCGGCGATATCGGTCGCCCTGCCGAACTCCCCGAGGGCGATGGCAGCGAGGGCCTCCGCCTGGGCGCGCTCGTCGACCTCGCCGGTGGACATCAACGTCTCGGCCATGCCGTCGGCCATGAGCCCCGGCCCGACGCAGTTGGCCCGCACGCCGAAGCGGCCCTCCTCCTTGGCGATCGCCCGCACGAGCGCCTCCACCGCACCCTTGGGCGCCGAGGAGAGCGAGTCGCGCTTCGGGAAGCGCACCGTGGCACAGGTCGTGACCGCCACGAGCGCCCCGCCGGCGGCGCGCAGGTGCGGCAGCGAGGCGTGCACGAGGTTGTAGAACGCCAGGATGTCCTGGGTGCACTGGCGCCAGAACCGCTCGGGCTCGATGTGTGCCACGTACTCCATCGACACGTACGGCCCGGAGGCGTAGACGACGGTGTGCAGACCCCCGGCAGCAGCCTGCTCGACGGCCGCTGCCGCAGCAGCCGTGTCGGAGAGTTCGAGTTGCAGGGACCGTGCCCGCCCGCCGCGGGATTCGATCTCGTCCACCAGGGCGGCCGCCCTCTCGGCGCCGCCGTGGTAGGTGAACACCACCTCGGCACCCCGTTCGGCCAGCAGCCGGCAGACGGCCGCGCCGATGCCGCCGCTGCCGCCGCTCACGAACGCCACGCCCGCCCTGCCGGCGAAGTCACCCGGGCCGGTCGTCCCTGCTGTCACCACACACCTCCTGGGGAATCCCGCGCGATTCCCGGCGAGCGTCGCCGCTTAGGGTACTGACATGACAGAGGAGACCCCGACGACGTGGCACAGGGTGGCGGATCTTGACGAGTTGCCCGAGGGGCGGGTCAAGACGGTGGTGGCCGGGGGGCGCACCCTGGCTCTCAGTCATCACGAGGGGCGCTACGGGGCGCTGGACAACCGCTGCCCCCACCAGGGCGGCCCGCTGGGCGAGGGTTCCATCGAGAAGGGCTGGCTGCGCTGCCCCTGGCACGGCTACGACTACGACCCGCTGACCGGCGCTCCCCCGCCGCCGTTCGACGACGCCCCGCCGTGCTTCGCCACCGACGTGCGCCCCGACGGCGTGTACGTGGAGCTTCCGCCGCTGCCGGCGCCGGCGCGCACAGTCAGCGACGTGCTGGTCGAGACCATGTGCAACTGGGGCGTGGACGCCGTCTTCGGCATGGTCGGCCATTCCAACCTGGGCTTCGCCGAGGCCATGCGACGGGCGGAGCAGCGCGGCGACCTGCGCTTCTTCGGCATCCGCCACGAGGGTGCGGCGTCGTTCGCGGCCGGGGCCTACGGCAAGCTGACCGGGCGGCCGGCGGCCTGCTTCGCCATCGCCGGGCCGGGCTCGACGAACCTGCTGACCGGCCTGTACGACGCCAAGGTGGACCGTGCCCCCGTGCTTGCGGTGACCGGGCAGGTGCCGTCGGCGGTGGCCGGGCGGGGAGCCTTCCAGGATCTGGACCTCGAGGCGGCTTTCGCGGACGTGGCGACGTACAGCCAGACGGTGCACGCCGGCAGCAACCACGGCGAGCTCATGACGCTGGCCTGCAAGAACGCCGTCGTGGAGCGGGCCGTCGGTCACCTGGTGCTGCCCGACGAGGTGCAGGTGCTGCCTGCCTCCGAGGCCCCCGCCGGCGGGCCTGCGGGCCGGGTGGCACCTCGGGAGGTCGCACCCCCCGCCGATGTCCTGGCCGCAGCCGTCGAGCGCATCGCCGCCGCCCGGCGACCGCTCATCATCGTCGGCGCCGGCGCCCGCTTCGACATGGACGCCGTGGTGGCGCTCGCCGAGCGGATCGCCGCTCCCGTGGCGACCACCTTCAAGGCCAAGGGGCAGATCTCCGACCGGCACCCGTTGGGCTGCGGCGTGCTGGGGCGCAGCGGCACACCCATCGCCAGCTGGTTCATGAACGAGAGCGACCTCATCGTGGCGTTCGGGGCGTCGTTCTCGAACCACACCGGCATCGCGCCCTACAAGCCCATCGTGCAGGTGGACTTCGACCCGATGGCCCTCGGGCGCTTCCACCCGGTTGACATCGGCGTGCTGGGGCACGTGGGCGTCACAGCGGAGGCGCTGCGCGCCGCCCTGAACGCCGCCGACGAGGACCGCTCCGCCGCCATGACCGCCGAGGTGGCCGAGCGCTGGGCCCTGTGGCGGGCCGAGAAGGCCTCACGGGTCGCCGACGACCGGGGTCGGGGCGTCAACTCGGCGGCCATCTTCGACTCGCTGGGCCGCCTGGCGCCGGACGACGCCGTCGTCTGCGTCGACGTGGGCAACAACACCTACTCCTTCGGCCGCTACTTCGAGGTGCAGCGCCAAGCGGTCCTGATGTCGGGCTACCTGGGGTCGATCGGCTTCGGCTTCCCGGCCGCCATGGGCGCCTGGGCCGCCGTCGGCGACGAGCGGTCCGTGCTGGCGGTGACCGGCGACGGGGGCTTCGGGCAGTACGCCATGGAGCTGACCACGGCCGTGAAGTACGGCATGAACATCACGCACGTGCTGCTGAACAACGGCGAGCTGGGCAAGATCACCAAGGAGCAACTGGCCGGCCGGTTCGGCGTGTGGCACACCTCGCTGGTGAACCCGTCCTTCGCCGCCTTCGCCGAGTTGTGCGGGGCACACGGCGTCCAGGTCTCGCATCGCAGCGAGCTGGACGCCGCCATCGCCGGAGCGCTCGCCCATCGGGGTCCCGCCCTCGTGGAGATCCTCTGCGATCCGGCCCTGATCTGAGCCTTCCTGGGCTTCGCGGTCCCGGGTCAGGCGGGGATCAGCCTCCCGTCCGGAACGAGTCCTGGATCTCGGCGTGGCGGTCGCGCAGACCCTCGACGAAGATGTCGTCGGTCCAGATGTAGAAGCGGCCCTCCAGCAGGCCGTCGTGCAGGATGTCGGCTGCTTCGTCGG
>JAGWAL010000050.1:6665-10741 GCA_021296415.1 Acidimicrobiia bacterium
CGTCCTTCTCGGGCAGGGGCTCGTCCGGGTTGCGCAGTTGCTCCGGCCGGTTGCGGGCCGAACTGGTGATCCTGGTCCGCACCACGCCGGGGCAGAACGCCGTGACGGTGACCGCGCTGCCCTGGTGAGCCAACTCGGCCCGCACCGTCTCGGAGATGGCCACGACGGCGTGCTTGGAGGCGTTGTAGGCGGCGAGAAGGGGGACGACGACGTGGCCCGCCGATGAGGCGGTGTTGATGATGCGGCCGGCGTCGCGGGCCAGCATGTGCGGCAGAAAGACCCGCAGGCCGTGAATGACCCCCCACAGGTTCACGCCCAGCACCCACTCCCAGTCCTTGGTGGTCATCTCGGCGGTGGGCTTCTGGACGCCCACGCCGGCGTTGTTGAAGAGCAGGTCGAGGTGGCCGTGGTGTGCCAGCACCGCCTCGGCGAGGGCGTCCATGGAGGCGGCGTCGGACACGTCGGTGGGTACGGCGGTGGCCTCGATGCCGCCGGCGGTGAGTTCAGCGGTAGCCCGGGCCAGGGCGGGCTCCTCCACATCGGCCAGCACGAGGCTGCAGCCCGCGGCCCCGAACCGGTCGGCGATACCCCGGCCGAGACCGCTAGCGGCGCCCGTGATGACCGCCACCTGCCCCTCGAACGCGCCGCTTCCCGACATGTCAGCACCCCTTGTAGTTCATGACCGCCCCGAGCACGTGGTCGACCCGCACCAGGTCGGCCTGGTCGGCCATCACGGTGGCGATGTCCTTGTAGGCCATCGGCGACTCGTCCACGAGCCGCTGGGCCCGGTCGTGCTGCCAGGTGCGCCCGGCCATGGACTCGCGGAAGTCGTCGATCGACACGTCCCGCTTCGCCCGCCGGCGGCTCATGCGCCGCCCGGCGCCGTGAGCCGCGGACTGGTAGGAGTCCGGATTGCCCAGGCCCGTCACGACGTAGGTGTCGGCGCCCATCGAGCCCGGGATCACGCCGCGGTCCCCGACCCGGGCCCGGATGGCCCCCTTGCGGGTGACCCACGTCGACCGTCCCTCGTGCATCTCGCGGGTGGCGTAGTTGTGGTGGCAGTTGATGCGCTCCCGCTCGGCGGGCCGCCGGGCGGCGGCGCGCCCAACGGCCGCCAGCAGGGCGTCCATCATGATCTCGCGGTTGGCGAAGGCATAGCGCTGCGCCCACAGCATGTGTTCGACGTAGCGCTCGAACTGCTCGTCCGTCTGCAGGAAGTAGGCCAGGTCGCGGTCCTCCAGCGCCCGCTGGAGATCGGCACACAGCCTGCGGGCGCCGTCGATGTGCCGCGTGGCCAGCCGGTTGCCGATGCCGCGGCTGCCCGAGTGCAGCACGCACCACACTCGCTCGGCCTCGTCGAGGCTGACCTCCACGAAGTGGTTGCCCCCGCCGAGCGTGCCGAGTTGCGGGCCGACCCTGGCGAGTTCCTTGCGGTTCAGCCCCTCGGGATGCGGCAGCGGGTTGGCGCCCAGCCAGCGCTCGCCGGCCTTGGTGGCCCGGGGGTGCGCGGCAAACCCCGCGGGGATGACCCGCTCCACCTCAGCGAGCAACGGGTCCAGGCTGTCGGGCAGGTCGGCGGCCACGAGGTCGGTGCGCACGGCGATCATCCCGCATCCCAGGTCCACGCCGACCGCCGCGGGGATGATGGCCCCCTCGGTAGGGATCACCGAACCGACGGTGGCGCCGATTCCCACGTGCGCATCCGGCATGATCGCCACCGGACCCGACACGGCCGCGCAGCGCGCCGAGGTGAGCGCCTGGCGCAGGGTGCCCTGCTCGATCTCGCTACCCCACGAGCGCAGCAACTCCCGCTCGCCGCTGCGGCCGATCCGCTCCATCGGACTCAGCGCGGCTTGCCGCCGCCGACTCCGGGCCGACCCTTCATGCCCGACCGGTTATGCGGGAGACGGCCACTTCGATCACCCGTCGGTCCGCCCCCCGGTCGCTGGGCGGGCGGTAGCGGCGGGCGTAGCGGCTGACACCCTCGGCGCAGCGCTGCGGGTCGGCGGTCACCACCGCGGTGCCCTCCAGCGCCAGCCAGCGCCCGCCGTCCACCTGGCAGACGGTCACCGGTGTCCAGCAGCTGCACCTTGACCGCTCCGGCGAAGCTGATGACTCTTGCCAGGGCGGTCTCGCCGTCCCAGGTGAACCCCACCGGCGTCACGTGCGGCGCCCCGCCGGGGCGCGGGACGCTGAGCGTCGCCAGGTGGCGCTCGGTCATGAACAGCTCCACCGCCGAGGGCAGGGCATCGGGTCTCCACGCCATGGCTGACTCCTCCTCCGGACGCAAGCGTGATCCCATCGTACGGGCCACCCTCACCCGACCTCGCCGTGCGGTGCCGAGCAGAGCCACCGGGATCGGCGGAATCCCTGGCCGGCGTGACCTTCCCCAACCCGACCCCGGCGCCGTCGTGCGAGCCGGAGCGACTCCGCCGGCGAGGCGCCCGGCAGGCATCTCTCCGACCGACCTCCGGAACCGACGGGACAACGCGCATCGGAGCGATGCCCGGCCGTTACGGTATGGGCCGATCCCCTGACCCCTGACGGAGCCACATCACAACCATGGCACCAGCACGCTGGATCGTCCGTTCAGCCGCAACGAGATCGTGATGGCAACCGAGGACCTGCCGGGCGTCCCGGCGCAGACAACCGGCAAGGTGAAGATGGTGAACGGCTTCACCTGGCGCCGCTACTGGGTGTTCTTCGAGAACGGCATCCAGCTCGGCTCCCTCGACAGCGAGGAACTGGTGCGCCCGGAGGACTGGGATCACTTCCTCACCGCCCGGGCCGAACGCGAGGCCGCCGCCGCAGCAGCCGCAGCCGCTGCGGCAGCCGGCGCCACCGCCGAGGACACCACGGCCACCGCCGCCGGCGACGACGACAGCCCAAACGCCCGCCTCCGCGCCATGGTTCCCGACTACCTGCTGGAGAGAAGCGCCTCAGCCAGAGCCCGTCTCAGCGCCTGAAGGTCAGCCTTGCGGCTCGGACAATCTCGGGGCTGTCGAGGTAGAACCTCGCCATCAGGCGGGCGTGACCTCGATCGCCAGGTTGTGGCCGACGGCTTGCAGGGCCTTCTGGACCTGGCCGATGTGGGAGCGGTGGTCGGGGTTGGTGAGCTTCCGGACCGCTGACTCGCTGACTCCCAACCGGCGCGCGAGTTCCACCTTGGTGATGCGCTGGGCGCGCATGGCGGAGTAGAGAGCAAGCTTGGCGGCCACGACCGTCGGCACGGCGACGAGTTCCTGACCAGCCTCGACCGCACGGGGAGTCGGGATCTCCCGCTTCTGGTTGACGTACCCGGCCAAGGCAACGGCAAGAGCATCCCCTGCCATCTCCATCGCCTCGAGACGATCGGATCCACCCGTGATCGCTTCGGGCACATCCGGGAAACTGGCAACAAGGTATCCGTCCTCGTCAGCGACGAGTTCGCACGGGTAGTAGAAGTTCATCGCTCAGAACTCCCTCCGGTCGATGTCCAGTTGGCGGAGCATCGCGGCCAGTATGCCCTTGGACAGTTCTCCCCGCCTGACCGTCGTGAATCGAGAGCCAATGTGTAGCCGCCCATGACTTCCCTTCCCGTGGCCCGGATCGAACCGGAACTCGTGACCCCTGCTACGGGCATAGTGTCTGGCTCTCCTGATGAACTCATCACCGTCGATACCAGAATATACCAACTCATCGTACGACTTTCCATAAATTTCATGTATGATAAGTAGTCTTCAGATCTACGCTCCCTAAGGACGGCCTCGCTGACGGTGGCCCGCGGCCGTGCCTCAGCCGACGTCGGCGACCTGGATTGTGCGGCCGGTCTTGGCGGATTCGGCTACTGCGAGGGCTCCGGCTAGGGCGGAGAGGCCCTCGGTGGCGGTGACGGTGGGGGTGCCGGTGCCGGCTATGGCCGAGCGGAAGCTGTCGACGACGATCTCGTAGAGGTCGCGGCGGTCGGGGACGTCGATCTCGGTCATCTCGCTGCCGACGACGTGCCAGATCGTGCCGCCGGGTTCCTGGGCCAAGACGCCGGGGGCAATCAACGAGGCCTCGGTGCCGATGACCTCCACGGTGGTCGGGCAGTGCTC
>JAGWAL010000051.1 GCA_021296415.1 Acidimicrobiia bacterium
CCCCATCGACTACGAAAACACCCACCACAGGAGACACACCACCTAACCGAACCCTCCACGATCACGGGGGAATTCCAGTTGACTTGCGGGGGAGGCGTGAGCGACGGCCGTCGCGGCCCGTGGCGGGTGGTTGGTTGGGTGGGGGTTCGAGGTTGAGTTTGCCGTCGGGTCCGCGGGTGAGTTGGGCGCCGAGTTCGTGGACTTGGTAGTGGTGGCAGTCGCTGCAGAGCAGGCAGAGGTTGTCGATGTCGGTGGGGCCTCCGTCTTCCCAGAATCTGACGTGGTGGGCTTGGCAGAAGCTGTTGGGGGCGCCGCAGACGGCGCAGCCCTTGTCGCGGACGGCGAGGGCGATGCGCTGGGCGAAGCTGGCGTGGCGGTACTTGTGGCCGAGCCACAGCGGCTGGCTCTTCGTGCCGAACAGGGCCGGCAGGATGTCGGCTTCGAGAGCGATCTCGAGGAGTTCGCTGGGCGTCAGGCGGGTGCCGTCGACGAGGCGGGCGCCGGCGAGCTGTCCGGCGACGGTGTCGTAGTCGGCGATCACGAGCAGGGTCGCGCGCTGCGCCTTGGCGGCGCCGGCGTCTTGGCGGGTGATGAGCGCTTCGAGGGCGTCGGCGTAGCGCTGGGCGGGCGTGGCGCGGTTCTTGGGGTCCTCGTTGTGCCAGAGGTTCTTGGCCGTCGCCGCGAGCGCGGTCTCGATGCGGGCGCCGGCGACGGGGTCGAAGGTGCCGAACAGCGTGAACATGCCGTCGGACTCCTGTTTGATGGTGGCTTCGCGGCGGGCCCGCTGGCGGCGGCGGCGCTTCTCCAGGTCCTCGTTGGCGGACTTCTCGTTGACGTGATCGCGGACGGTGCGGCCGAAGGTGTCGGCCGGTTCGGTCTCGGCGGCGTCCAGCAAGGTGGCCTCGTCGACAGCCGTGTGCGCCGAAGCGTCGGCGATCGCCCGAGCGTGTTGGGGCGTGATGTCGCCCGCCGCGAGCGCCTCAGCGGTGCCCGGCAGATCGCCGAGTCGTTCGGCGAACGCCACCTCCCGCTTGGCGCCGCCGCGGGACTGCCTCAAGTCGCCGCGCAGCACCGCCGCCGCGTGCCCCGCGCCCCGCCACTGCGAGAGTTCGGCCACCTTGTCGGCCTTCACCGCCGCCAGGCGGGCCTCGCAGCGCCCCACCAGACGCAAACACTCCTCCAGGCGCCCACCGCCCAAAGAACCCAGCCCCAGAACCAGGCCGTCCAACAGCCCCAACAGATGATCCGAGGAGGGTCCGTTGCGGTCGGGCTCGCTGGCGGGGGAGGAGGTGGTGGGCGACGCCGACGTCTCCCGCTGGTCTCTCGGGCGCTGGGGGGAGGGTCCGCCGCGGTCGGGCTCGTTGGTGGGGGACGTGGTGGGCGAGGCCGACGTCTCCTGCAGATCCGACCGGCGGTTGGCGGCCGGGTCGGCCCCGCCGGGACCCGTCGTCGAGGGTGTCGGGTCGGAGAAGAGGGTGGGTTCGGTCATCGGTGGCTCCCCCAGGGAACGCATCGCCGTCGGATTCGGGTCGGCGGGGCCGACAAGCCGGTTGGGGAAGCCCGACCCCCACCAGAGCAAGGGTCAGTGACCGGTACCCGCTTTACAACATCTCTGAGACAAAGTCAAACATAGATTCGTGTCTCGAATCGAAAGTTGCCGTTGAGCCTGTCGATGAGGCACCTTGTGGCATCGCGTTTTCGCTTGCGCCGCGCCGTCTGACTGCTGGGACGTGAATGCACGCCGACAGTCCGGACCATTGTGGTCAACATTGATCGATGGAGGTCAGACCGCTGGCTGTGACAGCCCCGTGCGTCCGATTCGAGTCTCCTGCTGGTCGCCAGACCATTCTCCCTGGGGCTGTCACACCCCCTCTATATCCTCTGTGCATGGTCAAGTTCATTCACACCGCCGACTGGCAGTTGGGCATGACCCGGCATTTCCTGAGCGGCGAGGCGCAGGCCCGCTTCAGCGGGGCGCGCATCGACGCGGTCCGCCGGATCGGGTCGCTGGCCGTCGAGGAGGGCTGCGAGTTCGTCGTCGTGTGCGGCGACGTGTCCAAGTGGTGGTGCGGGCACTCGACGCCATGGCCGTCACGCCCGACGTCGCGTTCTACCTGCTGCCCGGAAACCATGACCCGCTGGACGCCGCCTCGGTGTTCCGGTCGCCCACGTTCACGGAGCACCGGCCCGCCAACGTGGTCGTGCTGGAGTCCTCCGAGCCGGTGGTCGTGGCGCCAGCCCCGGTCCGCAGCGCCGCCGTCCCGGCCGGAAGGGCCGGTGACGAGTCGGGACGGCCGGTAGCTCCGCTCTCGGCGACGGCACACGACGGTGAGTGTCCCGCCGCCGCGTCCGGTCCGCCGGAGGAGGGGCCACGGGTCGAGTTGGTCGCTGCGCCGTGGTTCAGCAAGCGTCCGCTCGGCGACCTTGTGGCCGAGGCCTGCGACGGCCTGGACCCGCCGGCCGGCGGCGCCCTCCGCATTGCCGTCGGCCACGGCGCCGTCGACGTGCTGACACCAGATCGGGACGACCCTGCGGTGATCTCCCTCGGGGGGCTGGAGGCGTCGCTCGGTGCGGGGCTGATCCACTACGTGGCGCTGGGGGACAGGCACTCGACGACCGACGTGGGCGGCACCGGCCGCGTCCGGTACTCGGGGGCGCCCGAGCCAACCGACTACGACGAGGTCGATCCGGGCAACGTGCTGGTCGTCGAATTCGACACCGGCGGCGTACAGGTCGAGCCGCGCCGGGTCGGCACCTGGACATTCCTGCGCCGAAACGATGTCCACCTGACAGGCGACGCCGACCTCGACGCCCTCGAGGAGTGGCTCTCGGGCCTGCCGGGAAAGGAGCGGACGATTGTGAAGCTGGGGCTCGTGGGGCAGGTGTCGCTTACTCAGAAGGCACGCCTCGACGCCGTGCTCGAGCACCACGCCGACCTGCTTGCCGCCCTGGAGTCGTGGGAGCAGCGCAGCGATCTGGCGGTGATCCCCGACGAAGCCGACGTTGACGATCTCGGGCTCTCCGGTTTTGCTCGCGAGGCCCTCGGCAACCTGCGCGAGTTGGCCGAATCGGGTGAGCAGGTCGTGGCAGCCCGAGACGCCCTGGCCCTGCTGCACCGATTCACGGGGGTCGGCAGATGAGGCTCCACCGGGTGCGGCTGCGCAACTACCGCGGCGTCGTCGACAGCACCGTCGAGTTCGCCACCGACGGCGTCACGGTCGTCGAAGGCGACAACGAGGTCGGCAAGTCGTGCATCCCCGAGGCGCTCGATCTGATCCTCTGCTTCAAGGACTCGTCGAAGGCGCGGGACGTCAGGGACGTCAAGCCCGCGGACCGCGACGAGGGCCCCGAGGTGGAGATCGAGGTCGCCGCGGGCCACTACCGGTTCGTGTACCGGAAGCGGTGGCTCCGCTCGTCGGAGACGACCCTGGCGATCACCGCCCCGCGCCCCGAGCAGCACACCGGGGACGAGGCGCACGCGCGGGTCGGGGCGATGCTCGACGAAACCCTCGACTCCGATCTGTGGAAGGCACTGCGCATCGAGCAGGGCACCGAACTCGGCTTGCCCCGGTTTGACGTGCCGTCCCTTGGCGAGGCCCTCGATCGGGCCGCCGCCAATGGCGCCCGCGAGCCCGACGACCGCCCTCCAAGTGCTGGCGCAGAGAGCGACCCGGTTGCGGCGTCAGGGGCGCCGACGGCCTCCGCCGACGGGCGGGGGCATCGCGGCGCCGGGAGGGTCGAGCCACCGAGCGCAGAGACGGCGCAGGCGCGGGGCGACGATCTCTGGGAGCGCGTCCGGGCCGAGCGCGATCGCTACTGGACGACCAGCGGCCTGCCCAAGAAGGAGAGGAAGGACTCGGCGGAGAGCGTCGCGGCTACCGCCGAGGAGGTCGCGGAGCTGGAGAGAAAGCTCGCGGCAATCGAGGGCGACGCCGAGCAGGTGGCGAAGCTGGTGGCCGACGAGGCGCGGCTCGTCGCCGACCGGGAGGATGCTGAGCGGGAGTCCGGCGAACTGGCCGACGAGTGGGAATCGACGCAACGGCTACGCGACGAAGTTGACCGCGCCGAGAGTGTTCGCCGTGCCGCCGAGGAGAGGCGCGACCGTGTGGCTGGCGAGTGGGAGCGCCGCCGGGAGCTTGTGGAGGCCTTGTCCGCCCGAGCCGAGGAGTTGGCCCGACTCAAGGCCGAGGCACAGAAGGCGGCTCCGGAGTTGGCCGACGCGATCGCCCTCAGCGAGAAGGCGGGTGCCGCGCTCGAGCAGGCACGGGTCGCGCTCCGGTCGGCCGAGGCCGCGTCGCGGCGAGTCAACGAGGACCGTGACCATCACCGTCGGCAGATCGAGGTCGAGCAACTCCGCGAGCGCCACGATCGTGTCGTCGCCGCCGAGGGAGCCCGGACAGCCGCCGAGGAGCGCATCGAGGCGGCCAGAATCGACGACGAGCTCCTGGCCCGGATCGAGGAGGCGGACGTCGCGGTCGTGCGCGCCAAGGCCGCTGCCGGCAGCGCGGCCGCCACGCTGGAGGCCACAGCCCTAGCGGACACGACCGTGCAGATCGGCGGGCACGACGTCGCGCTCACCGCCGGCGACACGACGTCCTCGGTGGTGAGCCACGAGGTCGAACTTGTGGTGCCCGATGTCGTCGCGCTGCGGGTGCGAGCCGGTGCCGGCTCCCGCGACCTGGCCAAGGAACTCGACGACGCCGAGGAGGAGCTTGCCCGGCTGTGCCGGGAGGGCGGAGTGGCGGACTCCCGCGAGGCGCGACAACAGAACGACGAGCGCCGATCCGCCGAGCGGGATCGCCAGGAGGCGGCCAAGACCATCAGCCAGGACCGGCGGGATCTGACCGTGGACGACCTGCGCAGAAAGATCGAGGGCCTCTCCGGGCGCATCGCCTCCTACGCGGGCGAGCGCCCCGCCGACCCGCCGCTCCCGGCGAATCACGATGAAGCCAGGCGGGCGGCTTCGCGGGCCGAGGAGGTCGTGGCCGAACGGCGCGCGGACCTCGAGAGGTGCGAGACCGCGGCCAACGAAGCCGCCGCGGCGCGCACGGAGGCCGAACTCGGTGAGGCCACGCTCGGCGGTAAGATCGAACTCTCCCGCAGCGCCGCCGAAGACGCCGAGCGCCGGCTCGCTGCGGAAAGGGAGGAGCGCCCGGACACCGATTTGCAAGCCGCCGTCGTGGTCGCGCAGAGCGAGGTCGAGGCGGCCGCCGAATCGCTGGCGCAGGCCGAGCGGGCGTTGAAGGAGGCCGATCCCGACAGCCTCGAAGTCCGGCTAGCGAACGCCCGCGCCGTGGCGGCGAGGGCCGCTGCCGATCTGCAGACCAACAAGGATCGGCGGGTGGAACTGGAGGCGAGCCTTAAACACCGGGGTGAGGAGGGCCTGCACGCCGGGCTCGGCGAGGCCGAGAGCCGGTACCGGCACTTGCTGCGCGAGCACGAGAGCGTCGAGGCGCGGGCGGCGGCGGCGCTGCTGCTGTATGAGACCTTCGCTGCGAGGCGCCAAGAGGCCCAGCAGCGCTACGTGGCTCCGTTCAAGGAGCACATCGAGCGTTTCGGGCGCATCGTGTTCGGTGCGACGTTCGAGATCGAACTCGACGACGAACTACGGTTGGTGGGTCGCACGCTCGACGGGGTGACCCTCCCTGTCGGTCAGCTCAGCATCGGAGCGCGGGAGCAACTTGGCGTGCTCAGCCGGCTGGCGTGTGCGGCCATCGTGAGCCCCGACGGCGGCGGCGCTCCCGTGGTCGTCGACGACGCCCTGGGTTGGAGTGACCCGTCGCGCCTGGCGCGCATGGGCGCCGCCATCGCCGCGGCGGCGCCGCATTGCCAGGTGATAGTCCTCACCTGCACGCCCGGCCGCTACGCCCATGTCGGAGGCGCCAAGGTTGTGCCGTTGCCGGGCTGAGGCGCCGTGCCCCGTCGGGACGCCCCCACCTCAGTCCCCGGCCGGACCGCCGCCGGAGTGGGTCGCGGGTCAGGCGAGGGTGGTGTCGGGATCGGTGTAGGGGAGGCCCAGGGCCTCGGCGACGGCGGGTTCGGCGATGCGGCCCTGATGCACGTTGAGGCCGTCGCGCAGGCCGGGGTCGGCGCGCATGGCCACCACCGGGCCCTCGTCGGCGATCCGGAGCACGTAGGGGAGCGTGGCGTTGTTGAGGGCGAGGGTGGATGTGCGGGGCACGGCGCCGGGCATGTTGGCCACGCAGTAGTGCACCACGCCGTCGACGACGTAGGTGGGATCGGCGTGGGTGGTGGGGCGGGATGTGGCGACACAGCCGCCCTGGTCGATCGCCACGTCCACGATGACGGCGCCGGGTCGCATCTCCTTGACCATCTGCTCGGTGATCAGCCGGGGCGCCCGGGCGCCGCGCAGCAGGACCGCGCCGATCACGAGGTCGGCACCGATGACGGCACGCTCGAGGGTGCCGGGGCTGGAGTAGAGGGTTGTCAACGATGGTCCGAAGCGCGCGGCCAGTTGCTCCAGCACGACGGCGCTCTTGTCGAGCACGGTGACGTCGGCGCCGAGTCCCAGCGCCATCTCGATGGCGTTGGTGCCCACCACGCCACCGCCGAGGACCACGACCGGCGCGGCGGCGACGCCGGGCACGCCTCCGAGGAGCACGCCCCGGCCGCCGGCGGGCCCCTCGAGGCAGTGGGCACCGGCCTGGATGGACATCCGGCCCGCCACCTGCGACATCGGTGCCAGCAGCGGGAGGCGGCCGGCACTGTCGGTGACCGACTCGTAGGCGATGGCCGTCACGCCGCTCGCCATCAGGTCGGATGCCTGCTCGGGATCCGCGGCCAGGTGGAGGTAGGCGAAGAGCGTGTGATCCGGTCGCAGGCGCGAGCGCTCGACGGCCTGCGGCTCCTTGACCTTGACGATCAACTCGGAGACATCGAACAGTTCTTCGGCGCTCGCCACGACCGATGCCCCGGACGCGGCGTAGTCCTCGTCGGCGAATCCGGCTCCCTCACCGGCATGGCGTTGGACGTACACCTCGTGGCCGCGACCAGTTGCCTCCTGAACGCTGGCGGGGGTGAGCCCGACTCGCCGCTCCTCGTTCTTGATCTCCTTCGGAACGCCGATGCGCATTGGCGCCTCCTCGTTTCTCTGAGTACAAGAATATCCCTTGTATTCTCCAATCTACAAGTCATCACTGCGGCAGTTCAGGTCTAACTGCAAAGTTATTGCTCTGATTAGCGAAATAGAGCATAATACTTCTCATGGAATCGCTCGATCTTACGGATCTCCGGATCCTGAACGAACTGCAGCTCGACGGGCGCGTGTCGCACGCCGAACTGGCCGGCCGCGTCGGCCTGTCGACATCGGCGTGCCACCGCCGGGTGCGCCGCCTGGAGGCCGACGGCTACATCGCCGGCTATGTGATGATCGTGGACCGGGCGGCGATCGGCCGGGATCTCGACGTGTTCGTCGAGGTGACGCTCGTGAGCCAGAGCAAGGAGTCGTTACGCCTCTTCGAGGAGGAGGTGGGGGGCTGCCCCGAGGTGATGTCGTGTCACTTGATGGCCGGCGATGCCGACTATCTCCTGCATCTGGCGGTGAAGAATCACCGGGATTTCGAGCGCATCCACAACCAGTACCTCTCCCGGTTCAGCGGCGTGTCGCGACTGCGGTCCAGCTTCGCCATCCGCACCGTGCACGAGACCACCCGCCACGTGCTCTAGGGCCACTGGTGCCTGCCCGCGTGAGCGCCACCGGCAGCCCCGCCCGGGCGGACCGGGCGAATGGATTCCGGCCCTCGCCGGCATGACGGTGAGCCGATGCGCGATGGCTTGCCGCCGCCCGACTTCAGCCGTAGGCGCGCTCGTAGGTCAGGATCTCATCCGCCCAGTTGCGTACCTTGCCGCCGGGGATCGGCCCGTGGGCCGGCCACGGGCCGCTGAGGTCCACCCGCCGGCCCCGGCTGACGACCTCGGCGAGGCGGCTCCGGTCGTTCAGCAGGCGGATGTCGGCCAGCGGATCGCCGTCGAGCACCAGCACGTCGGCCAGGCAGCCTTCGGTGATGGTGCCGATGCGGCCCTCGAGGCGCATGGCGATGGCGCCGTTGGCGGTGGCGCAGACGATGGCCTCCATGGGGCTGAGGCCCAACTCGTTCACGAGGATCTCGGCCTCCCGGCCGTGCCAGTGCCCGTAGGGGGTGAGGGCGAACCCGGCCTCGGAACCGCACAGCAGCGGCACGCCGGCGTCGTAGGCGGCGCGCATCATCTTGGCGGTGGCGGCGATCTCGCCCCGGAAGATGTCCTCCATGCCGGCGCCGGCTCCCACCGCCGAGCCGAAGTCGGTCAGGTTCGCAAGGAACGTGAAGGTGGGGCAGAGGGCGCTGCCTGATTCGATCACCGCCTCGAGTCCCTCGGCGTCCATGAAGGAGGCGTGCAGCAGCATGTCCACGCCGGCGTCCGCGCACGCGGTCACGCTCTCGGGGCTGC
>JAGWAL010000010.1 GCA_021296415.1 Acidimicrobiia bacterium
CGGCGGCGGCTCGGGCGGCGGTGCAGGATAATCACCGGCCGGCGCAGGCGGCGGCGCATCCGAGGCGGCGGGCGGCGGCTCGGGTGGCGCCGGCGCGCTCGTGGTGTCGCCGTCGCCGCACGCGGCGGCAAGCAGGGCGACGGCGGCAACGAGCGCCGGCCAGCGGGATCGCGCGGCCCGGCGCCGCATCGGGTCGGACCTGCGTGCGGTGCGCAACTGGTTCATGGCCGGCTCCTTGTGGCTGGGGGTGGATGCGCGGTCCCGGTGTCGCAGCGAGCCGCTTGGCGGCGACAGCCACCCGATCTCGAATCGCGCGCCATCCTACTCAGGGCCCGGACAGCGGCTCCGGGCAGGGCCCGTGGCCGGGCGCGGCGACCTTCCCGGCGCAGCCTCCGCCGGGATCAGTGGCCCTCCCCGGCTGTCCGCGCCTGCCGCGCCCCTGCCCGGCGGATCCGCAACGACCGCACCAGCCCGGCGATGCCCTGGGGCTGGAACAGCAGGGCCAGCACCAGCAGCAGGCCGAACAGCACCTCGCTGAACGCGGAGGTACTGAAGAGCGGCTCGGAGGCGACGGTGTCGGACACCAGCGGGCGGCCGAGGCCCGGCACTGTCACGTCCAGGACGCTCACGAATTCCTTGACCAGCTCCGGCAGCGGTCCCAGCAGGAGGGCACCCACGATGGCGCCGGAGACCGTACCCATCCCGCCGACGATGATGATGGCCACGAAGCGGATCGACAGGAACAACTCCGCCAGTGGCTCGTTGGGCGTGATGAAGCGCAGACCCACGGCGTAGACGGCGCCGGCAGCCGAGGCCATGGCGCTGGAGATGGCGAAGGCGGCGATCTTGTAGCGAGCGTTGCTGACCCCGATCACCTCGGCTGCCAGGTCGCGATCCCTGATGGCCTGCATGGCCCGCCCCGGCCGGCTGCGCACCAGGTTCCGCACCACCAGCGCGCTGATCCCCACCAGGATCCACGACAGGTAGAACAGGCCCTGCTGGCGGTCCAGCCGCTGGCCGAAGGCGCTCATGTCGCCGAAGTCCAGGCCGCCGACGGCCAGCGGCGCTCTGTTGGTGGAGATCCCGTCGAAGCCGCCGGTGAACCCCTCCCAGTTGCGGGCCACGTGGGTGACCACGAAGATCAGCGCCAGCGTCACCACCACGAGGTAGTTGCCCTTGAAACGCAGGGCGAACGGGCCGACGAGCGCCCCGATGACGGCCCCGGTGGCGGCCGCCAGGGCCAGCCACGCCGGCAACGGCCAGCCCCAGCCGGCACCGAAGAACGCCACCAGGTAGCCGCCCACGGTCAGGAAGGCGGCATGCCCCAGCGACACCTGGCCGCAGAAGCCGGTGAGCAGGCTGAGCCCCAGTGCAGCCACGGCGAAGGTGCCGGCGTTTCCCAGGACCGTGATCCAGAACGGGTCCTTGAGCACCAGCGGGCAGATCACCACGCCGGCGACGGTCAGGGCGGCCATGACCTTGGCGCCCGCCGAGGGCAGCAGCGGGTTGACCGCCGTCCCCGAGCCGCCCGCTGAGCGCGTCGGGTCCGGGGACGGCAGCATGCGCCGCAGGAACCCCCTGCTCATACCCGCTCCACCCTCCGGGTCCCCAACAGCCCCTCGGGGCGCCACAGCAGCACCAGCACCATCAGCACGTAGGGGACGACCAACTCCACGTTGGACCCCAGCCAGGAGACGTCCAGGTAGCCCTGGGACATGATCTCGGCGAGGCCGATCAGGACACCGCCCAGCACCGCGCCGCCGGCGGAGTCCAGCCCGCCCAGGATCATCGCCGGGAAGGCGGCCAGGGCGACGAATCCGATGGCCGGCGAGAGGGCGCCGCCGCCGCGGCTGACCAGCATGACCCCGGCAACCGGTGCCGCCGCCGCAGCCACGGCCCAGGAGACGGCGAACGAACGCCCCACCGAGATGCCCTGCGCCGCGGCCGCCTCCTGGTCCAAAGCGGTGGCGCGCATCCCGAGGCCGGTGCGGGAGTAGCGGAAGAACAGGAAGAATGCCGCCAGCAGCGCCGCCGCCGAGACCATCGTCCACAGGTCGGCGTGGCGCAGCGTGACATCGCCCAGCCGGCTGCGGCCGTTGCCCCACGGGGTGGTGAGCACCAGACCGGGCATGGTCCACACGGAGCGCACCACCTGCTCGATGATCAGCAGGAGGCCCAGGGTGATCAGCACGACCGTGAAGACGGGCTTGCCCACCATGGGCCGGATCACCAGCCGTTCCAGGAACATCCCCACTGCGGCCATGACGATCATCGCCAGCACCAGGGCGAGCCAGAACGGCAGGCCCCAGTCGGTGCCGAACTGGTACACCATGTAGGCGCCGAGGGTCACGAAGCCGCCCTGGGCGAAGTTGAAGGCGCCGCTGGCCTTGTAGATCACCACGAAGCCCAGCGCCACGAGGGCGTAGATGCCGCCCAGGGCGACGCCGGAGAGCAGCAGCTGCAGGAACTTGTCCATCACCGATCCCCGCCGGTGCCGTGCGCCGCGGTGCCGAGGTACGCCTCCACCACCGCCGGATGGTCGGCCACCGCCTCGGGAGCACCGGAGGCGATGACGGCCCCGAAGTTCATGGCCACCACGCGGTCCGCCACCTCCAGCACCAAGTGCATGTGGTGCTCCACCAGCAGCATGGTCAACCCCAGCTCCGCCCTGATGGTTCCCAGCAGTTCGCCGGTGGCGGAGCGCTCGCCGCGGGTCATGCCCGCCACCGGCTCGTCCAGCATCAGCAGGCGCGGCTCGGCCGCCAGGGCGCGCCCGATCTCGATGCGCTTCTGCACGCCGTAGGGCAGCAGCCCCACCGGCCGGCCCATGTAGCCGCCGAGGTCGAGGAAGTCCACCAACTCCGCGCATCTCCTGCGGTGGTGGATCTCCTCGCGGCGCGCCCGGCCGAGCCACACGGTCCCCGCCAGCACTCCGGTCCGCATGAGCGTGTGACGGCCCAGCATGAGGTTGTCGATGACGTCCAGGTTCTCGAAGAGCGCGAGGTTCTGGAACGTGCGGGCCACACCGCCGGCGGCGATGCGGGAGGGGCGCAGGCCGACCAGGTCGGTCTCCTCGAAGAGCAACGCGCCCCGCTCGGGGCGGTAAACGCCGCTGATGCAGTTGAACATCGAGGTCTTGCCGGCGCCGTTGGGGCCGATCAGCGCCACCACTTCGCCCGGGCGCACGCTGAAGGACACGTCATCGAGCGCCTTCAGACCTCCGAAGGACAGGCTCACCCCGTCGACCCGCAACAGCGGCGTCACACGGCCGGCCGGACTTTGCCCGGCGGTGGTCTCAGCCATCGCCCAGGTAGAGCTTCTGCACGTCGGCGTCGTCGCGCAGCGCCGCGGCGGGCCCGCCCAGTGCCACCCTCCCGGCCTGCAGCACGTAGGCGAACTCCGCAATCGACAGCGCCATGGCGGCGTTCTGCTCGACCAGCAGGACCGTGGTCCCGGCCGCTCCCACCGCACTGATCCGCTCGGCGATCTGCTCGACGATGCGCGGCGCCAGGCCGAGCGACGGCTCGTCGAGCAATAGCAGCTTGGGCGAACTCATGAGCGCCCGCCCGATGGCCAGCATCTGCTGCTCACCGCCGGACAGGTAGCCGGCCTGATCGCCGCGCCGCCCGGCCAGCTGCGGGAACGTCTCGAAGACCTCCCGGGTCAGTTCGGTGACGCGCCGGCGGTCCCGGACCGTGACGGCGCCGGCGCGCAGGTTCTCCTCCACGGTCAACTCGGCGAAGATCCGCCGGCCCTCCATCACCTGTGCCATGCCTCGTCTCACGAGCGTGCTGGCACGGGCACGACGCACCGGGTCTCCCTCGAGGAGCACGTCACCGCCGGTCACCCGGCCGTGGTGGAACGGCAGCAGCCCGGTGAGCGCCCGCAGCAGCGTCGTCTTGCCCGCCCCGTTGGGCCCAAGCAGCGCCACGATCGCGCCGGCCGGCACCTGCAGGTCCACGCTGCGCAGGACCGTCAGGGCGGGGCCATAACGAACGCTGAGGTCGCGAACCTCCAGCATCAGCGCCGTCGATGCATCCCCCGCCATCGCCGCGCACCGTACCAGCGCCGGCCGGCACCTCCGGGCACTGCAGTCGAGGGAGACTCGCGCCTATCGTTCGCTTGGCGGGCGGCCAGGCGCGCTAACCTGATGCGAACAATTGTTCTGAATTGAGACGGCGGCGGCCGGCACCCGGCGGGATGCCCGTGGCCCGGATCCGGAGGAGGCGCGAACCCAACGTGACCACCGTCGAAGCCGCATCTCGCGCTCCGGATTCTGCTGCGGGCCGCGTCCTCGCCGACTTCCATCCGGCGGTGCGGGCCTGGTTCGACGACCGCTTCCCCGCCGGACCCACCCCCGCCCAGGCCGGCGCCTGGCCCGCGGTTCGCGCCGGCGCCGACACGCTGGTCAGCGCCCCCACCGGATCGGGCAAGACCCTGTCGGCCTTCCTGGTAGCCATCGACGCCCTCTGGGGTGCCCACGAGCGAGGCGAAGCGGTTGCAGGTCGCGCGCAGGTGGTCTACGTCTCGCCGCTCAAGGCCCTTGCAACCGACATCGCCGAGAACCTCACCAGACCACTCCGGGAAATTGAGCAGGTCGCCCAGGACATGGGATACGAGCCGCCGCCGCTGCGGGTGGGGGTGCGCTCGGGCGACACCACGCAGTCGGCGCGGGCGGCCATGCTGCGCAACCCACCCAACTTCGTCATCACCACCCCGGAATCGCTGTACCTCCTCCTCACCGCTGAGCGCAGCCGGGAGATGCTGCGCACCGCCCGGTGGGTGATCGTCGACGAGATTCACGCCGTGGCCCGCGATAAGCGCGGCTCGCACCTTGCCCTCAGCTTGGAGCGCCTCGAGCACGTCTGCGAGCAGCGACCCCTTCGGATCGGCTTGTCGGCCACACAGCGGCCGATCAGCACGATCCAGCGGCTGTTGCTCGGCGGCGACCACGCCGGTGGTCGTCCCGCCGACTCGAACGGCGCCGACGCCCCGGCCGGGCCCGAAGAACGCTCCACAACCCCAGGCTCCGGCGCCAGCAGCCGCCCGGTGGAGCCTCCCCCGCCGGTGGTCGTCGACGTGGGTCACCGGCGGGAGCTGGACCTGGCGCTGGAGATGCCGCCCAGCGAGTTGGAGGCCGTCGCGCCTGCCGAGCAAACCGCCGAGATCCTGGACCGGATCGCCGAACTGATCGAGGCCCACCGCACGACGCTGGTGTTCGTCAACACCCGCCGCGAGGCGGAGCGCATCGCCCACCTGCTGGCCGAGCGTCTGGGCGACGCGGAGGTGGCCTCCCACCACGGGTCGCTCTCCAAGGAGCGCCGCCTGCGGGTCGAGACCCGGCTCCGTGCCGGCGACCTGCGGGCCCTGGTGGCGACCGCCTCGCTGGAGCTGGGCATCGATATCGGCCCGGTGGATCTGGCGTGCCAGATCGGCAGCCCGCGTAGCATGGCCACCTTCCTGCAGCGGGTGGGCCGATCGGGCCACTCGGTGGGAGCGGTTCCAAAGGGCCGCCTGTTCCCCACCACCCGCGATCAACTCACCGAGTGCGCCGCCCTGCTGGCGGGCGTCCGGGCCGGACGGCTCGACGCCGTGACGCCACCGGTGGCGCCCCTGGACGTGCTGGCGCAGCAGATCACCGCCGAGTGCGCCGCGGAGCGCTGGAAGATCGACGACCTGTTCGGGCTGGTACGGCGAGCCGCGCCTTACGCCGACCTGTCACGGGAGGACTTCGACGAGACGCTGCGGTTCGTCAACAGCGGGGTGGTGACCGGACGGGGACGGCGCGCCGACTACGTGCACGTGGACTCGGTGGCGGGCGAAGCCGCTGGGCGCCGCGGCGCGCGACTCGCGGCGCTGACCTCGGGCGGGGCGATCCCCGACGTGGCCGACTACCGGGTCCTGCTGGAGCCCGACGACACCTTCCTGGGGACGGTCAACGAGGACTGGGCCATCGAGTCGATGGCCGGCGACGTGTTCCTGCTGGGCTCGCACTCGTGGCGGATCCGGCGCGTTGAGTCGGGCGTGGTGCGCGTCGTGGACGCGGAGGGCGCGCCGCCCACGGTGCCCTTCTGGCTGGGCGAGGCTCCGTCCCGGACCACCGAGTTGAGCACGGAGGTGAGCGATCTGCGGGGGTTGGTGGAGCAGTTCCTGGATGCCGGCGACCCGGATGGCGCCCGGGCGGCCATCGCCGAGCGCTGCGGTCTCGACGAGGTCGCCGCCGAGGCCGTCGTGTCGTACCTCGCCGCGGCGCGCGCCTCCCTGGGCTCGCTCCCGACGCAGCGCCGTCTTGTGATCGAACGGTTCTTCGACGAGACCGGGGGCATGCAGCTCGTGATCCACAGCCCCTACGGCGGCCGGTTGAACCGCGGGCTGGGTCTGGCGCTGCGCAAGCGCTTCTGCCGCACGTTCGACTTCGAGCTGCAGGCCGCGGCGAACGACGACGCGGTGGTTCTGTCGCTCGGCCCCCAGCACAGCTTCCCACTCAGCGACGTGCCGCGGATGCTGGATCCCGCGACGGTGACAGACGTGCTGACACAGGCCATCATCGTCTCCCCGCTGTTCGGGGTGCGCTGGCGCTGGAACCTGAACCGGGCGCTCACCGTGCTGCGCTTCAAGGGCGGCAAGCGCAACCCACCGCCCATCCAGCGCATGGAGGCCGACGACGTGATGGCTGCCGTCTTCCCCGGCCTGGCCGCCTGCGGGGACAACAACCCGGGGCCGATCCCCATCCCCGACCACCTGCTGGTGCGCCAGACGCTGCACGACGCCCTGCACGAGGCAACCGACATCGACGGCCTCGTGGCGTTGCTGGGTGCCCTCCGTGCCGGCGAGGTGGCCGTCGAGTTCCGGGACACACCCGAGCCGTCGCCCCTGTCGCACGAGATCCTGAACGGGCGGCCCTTCACGTTCCTCGACGAGGCGCCGCTGGAGGAGCGCCGCACGCGGGCCGTGCGGCTACCGCGCGGCCTCCCCGTGGACCTGATCGGTGCCCTCCATCCCGACGCCATCGCCCGGACGTGCGCCGAGGTGGCGCCCGACGTGCGCGACCCCGACGAGTTGCACGACCTGCTCTCGCAGTTGGTGCTGTGCCGGCCACGCGCCGACTGGGCCGGTCTGCACGCACAACTGGCAGCGGCCGGACGGGCGGGCACCGCCGGCGGCTACTGGTGCACGACCGAGTTGCAGCCGGCCGTGCGCGCCCTGCTGGGCGAGGACGCAACGGCGAGCGACGCGGCGGACGAACCGACCGACATCGGCGACCCAGCCGATGTGGCGATCGAGGCGATACGCGGCCATCTCGAGATCCTGGGACCGGTGACCGCCGCGGAGCTTGCGGCGGTCACGTCGCTGGGGCTCGGAACCACCCAGATCGCGCTGGTGGCACTGCAGGCGGAGGGTTTCGCCCTCGCCGGTCAGTTCCGACCCCGGCAACCGGCCACCGCGGACGGGATCCAGACCGAGTGGTGCAGCCGCCGCCTGCTGGCGCGGATCCACGTGTACTCCCAGCGGCGCCGCCGCCAGGACATCCAGCCGGTCACCGCGCAGGACTTCATGCGCTTCCTGTTCCGCTGGCAGCACGTGGCGCCCGGCACACAGGTCCGGGGCCGCGCCGGGCTCGGTGCGGTCATCGAGCAGTTGCAGGGCTTCGAGGCGGCGGCCGGCACCTGGGAGAAGCAGCTCCTCGCCCGGCGCATCGCCGGCTACCTGCCCGTCTGGCTCGACGAACTGTGCCTGTCCGGCGAGTTGGCCTGGGGGCGCCTGGGACTGCGGCGCGGCGACGAGATGCGCCCCGGCACCGCCACCTCGCGGGCCACCCCGGTGACGCTCGGGCTGCGCGGCGACTTCGACTGGCTGACCGCAGCGGCCCGCGGCACCGAGATGCCGGCGGTGCCCGAGGCGGGCGCGGTGGCAGAGATCGCCGAGTCCCTCGAACGCCACGGCGCCCGCTTCGCCAACGAGCTGGCCGCCGACTGCGGGCGGCTGGTGACCGACATCGAGTCGGGACTGACCGATGGTGTCGCCCGCGGCCTGCTGACCGCGGACAGCTTCGGCGCGCTCCGCTCCCTGCTCGGAGGGCCACGGCGGGGGTCTCACGGCGCCCGCCTGCAGCCGCGGCGAGGGCTTCGCCGCGGGGCCCAGGGCCTGACCGGCCCGGTGGGGCGCTGGTCGCTCCTCGCCGCTCCCGAGGGCGACTTCGAGCCCGACGAACTGGCCGAGGCGGTGGCGGAGCAACTCCTGGCCCGCTGGGGCGTGGTCTTCCGTGACCTCCGGGCGATGGAGACGCTTGCCCTGCCCTGGCGGGACGTGCTGTGGGCGCTGCGCCGCCTCGAGGCCCGCGGTGTCGTTCGCGGCGGTCGCTTCGTCACCGGGTTCACGGGCGAGCAGTTCGCGCTGCCGGCCGCTGTGGACGAACTCCGCCGGGTGCGCCGGGCCGAACGGGACGGCGAGCGGGTGGAGATCTCGGCCACCGACCCGCTGAACCTCACCGGCATCGTCACGCCGGGGCCGCGGGTCCCGGCGGTGGCCACCCGCATCGTCAGCTACGTCGACGGGCTGCCCCTGCCCGCGCCGGAGCCCCCGAGCCTGCGAGAGCCCGAGGGCGAGAGCGCCGGAGCGCCGATGGGAGCCTCGCAGGGGTGAGCGGCGACGGCAGATCACCGGTCACGATCGGGATCGACGTCGGCACCACGGCCACCAAGGCCGTTGCCGTCGACGAGACCGGAACGATCCTGGCCCGCACCCGGCACCCCCATGAATTGCGCGCCCCGGCGCCGGGCCTCCTGGAACACGATGCGGCAGGCGCCTGGCGACGCGGTGCCGCGGCCGCATGGGAGGACGTCCGGCACGCGGGCGATCCTCGGGCCGCCTGCGTGGCCGCCATGGTGCCGTCGCTCACAGCGGTCGACGCCAGCGGTGTGCCCTTCGGCCCCGGCCTGCTGTACGGCGACGCCCGAGGCAAGGCCATCGCCGGACTCCCCCCTGTCGGCAACGAGGAGTGGGTGGGGTTCCTGCGCCACCTGGCGGGGCTCCATCCCGGCGCCGCCGGGTTCTGGCCGGCCCAGACCGTCGCCAACCACGCCCTCGCCGGCGTGGCCGCCCTGGACACCGCCACGGCCATGGCCGCGTTGCCGTTGCTCGACGGCGCGGGCTGGAACGTGTCCCTGTGCAGCGAGATCGGCGTGCGTCCCGAGCAACTGCCGAAGCTCGTGGCGGGATGGGAACCGGCCGGCGACATCGCTGGGATCCCGCTGGGCGCCGGCATCGTGGACGGCCTTGCGGAGCTGACCGTCGCCGGCGCCGGCGACGTGGGCGACGTCATCGTCACCCTCGGCAGCACGCTCCTCTGCTGGATCGTCACCGACGGTTGGCACGAGGTCGAAGGCCTCTGGACGATCCCTCACGTGACACCCGGCCGATGCCTCGTCGGCGGCCCGAGCAACGCCGGCGGCCTGTTCCGGGATCGGGTGCGGGCGATGCTCGGCGATCCGCCGGCGGGTGATGACTTCGAGGCCCTGCTGGCGGACATCGATCCCGGCGACCTGCCGCTCTGGATCCCGTCGGTCCACCCCGAGCGCACACCGACCGCCGGCAGTGCCCGCTCGGCGTCACTGCTGGGCCTGGAGGCGTCGCACCGGCGCGTCCATCTCTTCCGGGCGGCGCTCGAGGCGACCGGCTTCGTCGTGCGCCGTCACATCGATGTCGCCGGACTCTCCCCCGGGCGCATCGTGGCGACCGGCGGCGGCACGGCCGTCGGGCCATGGATGCAAGCTCTGGCCGACTGCACCGGCCTCCCGATCCACGTCGGCGCCGTCCCCGAGAGCGCCGCCCTCGGCGCCGCCTTCGCCGCCCGCCTGGTGGCCGGGCTGGAGACCGATCTCGCCGACGGAGCACGCTGGGCCGCCACAGCACACATCGTCGAGCCGGACGCCCACTGGACAGGTCCCGTGGAGGATCGCTACAGCCGGTTCGAGACTCTGGTCTCGGAGGATTAGTTCCGCCGATCAGCCGTCGGCCGGCAGCCTCGTCGACACGGTGCCGAGAGGATCCACCTCGACGCGGATCTCGTCGCCTGCGGCGAGCGTGACCATGGGGCCGAGGGAGCCGGTCATGATGCAGTCGCCGGCTCGCAGCGGCGTGCCGCGCTCGCACAGGGAGTCGGCGAGCCACACCAGGGCGTGCAGCGGGTTGCCGAGGCAGGCCGAGCCCCGACCGGTCGACGCCACCTCGCCGTTGAGCAGCATCCGCATCTGCGCCTCGCGGACGTCCACGCCGCTGAGGGGGTTCGGACGGCTGCCGACCACGTAGAAGCCGCTGCAGACGTTGTCGGCGACCATGTCCACGGCGGTGACGTCCCAGTGGGCGGTCCTGCTGTCGACGATCTCGATCGCCGGCAGCAGGTAGTCGGTGGCGCTGATGACATCGGTGACGCAGTGCTCACCCTTGTCGAGATCCTCGCCGAGCACGAAGGCGATCTCGCCCTCCGCTCTCGGCTGCACCAGCCGCCCGGCCGGGATGTCGATGCCGTCGGCGACGCACGTGTCGGCGAAGAGGGTCCCGCTCACGGGGTGGGTGACCTCGAGCTGCTCCTGCACCACCGGCGAGGTCAGACCGATCTTGCGCCCGCTCACTCGCCGGCCACCGGCGACGGCCAGTGAGGTGTTCACCTCCTGGGTGGCGTAGGCGGCCTCGATGTCCGCGTCCCTGCCGAGCAGGTGCCGTACGGGCGCGCACTGGCGGCCGGATTCGGCGGCATCGCGAAGCCGCCGGGCCGCCTCGGCGATCGATGATGGGTCCACGTGGCACCTCCCGGTCGCTCCCCGGGGTGACAAGTTAGTTGCGACACCCGGATCCTCGGCCACGGTGGCCGGACACCGCCGCCGCTGCGTAGTGTCACGGCAGTGACCACGGAGATCACCATCACCGGCAGCGGGATACCGATGCCGTCGCCCGGCCGCGCCGGCGCCGGCGCCCTGCTGCGTCACGACGAGACGCTCGTGCAGGTGGACGCCGGGCCGGCGACGCTGTTCCGCCTCACCGAGGCCGGCGTGGACATCACGCGGCTGGCGGCGCTGGTCATCACCCACCACCACAGCGACCACCTCATGGGGATCCCCGAACTGGTGCTCACCCGCTGGATCCGCAACGGAGTGCGGCCCTGCGAGGCCCTGCCGATCCACTGCCCCGACGGCCCCGCGGTTGGTTATCTCGAGTCGCTCCTGGACAACCTGGAGCCGGACATCGCCGCACGCGTCGGCCTAGCCGGATTCCCGGACCGGCCCGAGCCCGCCGTCCATGGCTTCGAGCCGGGACCGGCACCGGCGGCGGTGGCGACCCTCGGCGAGGTCCTCGTGGAGTCCGTGCTCGTCGATCACGGTGAGATCCACCCCGCCGTGGCCTACCGGTTCACCACCCCCGACGGTGTCGTGGTCGTGTCGGGCGACACCCGTGCCTGCGACGCCGTCGAGAACCTGGCCGCCGGAGCCGACATCCTGGTGCACGAGGTGCTGAGCAGCCGGCGCCTCCTCGAGGAGGGGCTCTCACGACACCGCGTCGAGCGGCTCGCCGGCTACCACGCGGAAGCACCGACGGTGGGTGCATTGGCGGCGCGTGCCGGTGTAAGGAACCTCGTGCTCACGCACCTCATGCCGGCGCCGCGGGGGGACGACGACGCGGCCGCGCTGGTCGCCGACGTCCGCTCCGGGGGCTACGAGGGCGACGTGACGGTGGCGTCGGACCTGCACACCGCCACCGTGTGACCGACCCGCCCCGAGGCGCGCCGGGCGCGGGGGCAGCTCCTCGCCATCGCGACGCTCCCCGTTATCCCGGCGAAGGCCGGAATCCACGATCCCGCGGATCGATCCGCGGGCCCACCGGATCGCTCCATCAGCTTTGATGGACTCGCGGAGTTCCTGCGCGCAGGTGTGGTGATAGTTGCGGCCGGTTGCCGTGTCGAGGTCGAGCGCGTCGGCCTTCAGCGCGGTGACCTCCGGCGTCTCGAAGTCGAGCGCCAGGAGCATGTCGCACAGTTCGGCAGTCCATTGGGCCTCCCCGGCGGCGAGGGCGGCGCGCGCCCGCGCCAGTAGCACGCCGGCACCGCCCGCAAGTCCGGCGATCCGCCGGGCCCGCTCGGCCGGATGCAGCGGGTCGAGGGTCGTCGGATTGCCGTCGAACCAGCCCAGCACCCCGTCGAAGATGGCCCGCACCGACCAGGCCACGCTGCCGTAGTACTCCCGCAGCAGCGGGTGGTCGGCCAGATCGTCGGGCAGCCGCACCTCGCGCGCCAACTCGTCGGGCGTCCTGCCGGCGTTCATGCCCTCGATCGTGGCGTTGTAAACGTGCCATAGCCCGCGGCTGTAGACCTCCAGCGCCTCGTCCACCTCGGCGGCACCGCTGATCGGCAGCGTGTGCCCCAGCACGAGATGGTGGGGCTGCAGGGCCCGGATGCGATCGATGGATTCGCACCAGTCCCGCACGTCCCGGTAGAGCGTGCCCCGGATCGCATACAGGTTGGGCCAGGAGCGGTAGATGTTGTCTCCGACGAAGGCGACGCGCTCCTCCTCGAACCAGACCAGGAGCTGGTCGTCTGTCTCGCCGGGATTGTGCGTGAGGGCCAGGATGAGGCCGCCCGACTCCACGGTGGCGCTGCCGCTGAATTGCCGCGTCGCCCGGATGCTCGGGTCCGGGAGGTCCCCGAGACAGAAGCGGCGCGTCTCGGCGGCGGAGGCGAAACCGGTGTTGACGTGCAGTTCGGGCGGCAACAGGTGGCCGAACTGCCGGAACGCACGCTGCAGGGCGATCTTGCCCACCTCCGCCAACCGCCAGACCTCGTTGGCGAACGGTTCATGTGTCCAGATCTCGATCCCCGGGTTCTCCGCCACGAGCGCCACCGCCCCGAGGATGTGGTCGAAATGGTGGTGGGTGCAGATGAGATCACGTATCGGCAACTCGCTGTGACGCCGCAGCTCGGCGATCGCATCGGTCGTTGCGCCGGGCGTGCTACCGGCGTCGACGGCGACGATGCCGCTATCGCCGACCACGAAGGCGAACGTGGACATGCCGTAGCCGGCGGCCACGAAGACCCGATCGGTCAGCCGGACGAAGTCGCGCCCCAGTGACGGGTTGAGCGATCGCAACTCCCCGGTTGCCGCCGTCTCGACGTCGCCCATGGGTGGGACCGTCAACGGCCGGCCGCGGCGGCGCGTTCGCCGACGCTGGAGGCGCGGAGTTCCTCGGCGTACGTGTGGAGGTAGTTCCGGCCGGTCGTGGTCAGCATGTTGCGGGCAAGTTCGTCGAGGGCATCGGCCTTCAGCGCCCTCACCTCGTCGGAGCGCGAATCGAGCGCCAGGAGCAGGTCGCACAGCTCGGCGGCCCACTGCGCCTCGCCGGCGGCGAGCGCAGCCGCGGCCTCGCCGAACAGCACGTCGGCGCCTCCGGCGAGATCGGCGATCCGCCGGGCACGGTCGCCGGGGTGAAGGGGGTTCAGGGTTGCCGGGTTACCGTCGAACCAGCCCAGCACGCCGCTGAAGATGGCCCGCACCGACCAGGCCACGTTGCCGTAGTACTCCCGCAGCAGCGGGTGGTCGGCCAGATCGTCGGGCAGCCGCACCTCGTGCGCCAACTCGTCGGGCGTCTTCCCGGCGTTGATCCCCTCGATGGTGGCGTTGTAGACACCCCACAGCCCGCGGCTGTAGACCTCCAGCGCCTCGTCCACCTCGGCGGCACCGCTGATCGGCAGCGAGTGGCCCATCACGAGGTGGTGAGGGTCCAGGGCGCGGATGCGATCGATCGCCTCGCACCAGCCGCGCACGTCCCGGTACTGGGTACCCCGGATCGCATACAGGTTCGGCCACGACCGGTACATGTTGTCGCCGCAGAAGGCGACCCTGTCCTGCTCGAACCAGACGAGCACCTGATCGTCCGTCTCGCCGGGGTTGTGGGACACCGCCAGGGTCACACCGCCGAGCCGGATCGTGGCGTCGGTCTCGAACCGCTTCCTCGGACGGATGCGGGGTTCGGGCACGACGTTCACCGGGGTGTTCCCGGACACGACCGAGGGCGCAACACCGGTGTTGATCTTCTTTTGGGGCGGGAGCAGGTTGCCGAACTGCCGCAGAGACCGCTGCAGAGCGATATCGGCGCCGTTGCGGGCGAGGAAACGGCCTTCGGTGCCGAACGGCTTGATCGCCCAGATCTCGATCGCCGGGTTCTCATCGGTGAATGCCGTCGCCCCATGAGTGTGGTCCAGGTGCCCGTGCGTGTAGACGAGCCCGAGGATCGGCAGGTCCGTGTGGCGCCGCAACTCGGCGATCGCCTCGGCCGACGTGCCCGGCGAGCCGCCGGCATCCACGGCCACGACGCCGCTGTCGCCGACCACGAAGGAGAACGTCGACACCCCGTAGCCGGCAGCCACGAAAACCCGGTTTGTCAGCCGGACGAACCGGCGTCCGAGTGACGGATCCAGGGAGCGAAGTTCCCTGGTCGCCGCGGTCTCGGACCCGACCATGGCACGAACGGTAGTACCGGAGGCGTCCGGTCGCCGGGCCGCGCAGTGGCGGGACCCCGTTTGCAGGGCCGCAGCGGCAGGTCGGCTAGCCGCTGCCGCCCTCGACCGCCACGACGGCGGTGATGATCTCGGCCTCGTTGTACTGGCGGTGGTTCACGGCGGTGGCATAGTGGCGGAGCAGCCGCAGCGACACGTCGCGTTCGATCTCGAGTTCGGACATGTCGGACTCCGGATCCGCCAGGAGCGCGATCCGGTCCTCCAGATTCTGCGCGCCGGTCGGCCCGCTGGCGAACTCCAACTCCACCGTCGAGCCACGGGCCGTGGCGGCCACGCGCAGGCGCTTGCCCGCCTCTGTTGCGGGCGCATCGGTCTGCTGCATGAGCACCAGGAGCGCCTCCTCGGCAACAGCCTCCAGCCGGGCTCGAGTGTCCTCGTTCCACGCCCGCTCCGCGGCGACGTCGTCCATGAAATTCCTGATAATGCCGATGCTCGCCACGTCGAGTTCCGTCTCGACGCTCCGGCGGCGCTCCGCCGCGTTGAACGCCAGCGCCAGGGCGACGAGCAGCAGGCTCCCCGCCAGCAGCCCGTGCCGGGTGACCGCATCCCAGAACACATTGTCACCGAAGTCCACCAGGCGGGTCTCGATCAGCGATCCCAGGAGCACGGGGAGGCCGATCAGAACGATGTTCCGCGACTGCCGGAACCCCTGCTTCTGCGATGCCACCACCTTGGTCAAGAGGGGCACCACGATGAACAGGAAGTACACGACCACGAGGCCGCGCGGCACCGCAACGACCGCGGCCCATGCCTTGGGAACGACCGCGGTGACCCCGAAGAGCACGGCCACGAGCGCCCCGACGTGGCGTGAGGCGCACTTGGACCGGTTGATGAACTGGATACCCAGGGGAGTGGAGCTCAACGGCAGGGAACCCACCAGGCCCGACGCGATGCTTCCGGTCCCGAGCCGCGTGTTGGCGCGCTGGACCTCCCGGAAGTCGATCGACAGGAGCCGGCGCCACGAGACGAACTGGGTGAGGATCGACGACGTGTTGGTGCGGATCAAGACGACGAGGCCGAGAATCAGGAAGGACGGGAGCAGGCTGAAGAAGACGGCTCCGAACACGTCGTCGGCGGCTGAGGTGCCGAACAACCCCCAGCGTCCGCCGGGAAATCCGAACCAGGCGGCGTCGCGCACCCGGTCGAAGTCGTAGAGCCCGAAGATCATCGCGACGACGACCCCGGCAATCATGCCGATCGGGGCGGACCAGAGTTTCAGAAGCCCACGGCCGCGTGCGTTGACGAGAACCATGATCGCCAGCGCCACGAGCATGCAGAGGAGGGTCCCGAGCCGCCCTGTGCCATCGGCCCTCGCCCCGATGTTGTCCACGAGGACCGGGATCAGCGAGATGATCGAGAGGATCACGAGCGTCCCGCTCACGGCGGGCGTGATGAAACGGCGCAGCCGGGACAGCCGCATGCCCACGACGACCTGGAACAGTCCGGTCACCACCACGAGTGCCGCCAGCGTCCCCACGTTCCCGCCCTCGAGGGCCAGGATGCAGAACGGAAGGCTGATGGGATCGACCGTGGGTAGGTAGAGGTTGTCGGTCCGGAGCCGCCCGGGGCCGGCGGATGTGAGCAGGATCAGCAGGCCGGACACGACGATCGCGACTCCAGCGCGCTGCCGCCGTCCGCGACCCGCACCACGAGCAGCGGCAGCAGGATCATCCGCGGCACCAGGAGCAGCAAGAGTTGTGCGGCGGCCCCCAGCGCCCGCCCCAGCGGCGGCGTCTCGTTCGGCTCGTACCTACCGTCGGGGGTGGCGGCACCTCGAGCCATGTCCGAAACCTAGACGGCGCCGGTTCCGCCGCTCGTTGCGGCGCCCGAGCCGGGCGGCTCGCTGTTGGGCGTCAGGGGCGGCGGCCGATGGGGTGCATCGACCCGCGGTGAAAGTTCTTCATGCCCGCCACGCGCAGCACCATCTCGGCGATCCGCCAGCCGTCGGCGCTGCGCCGGAACCGGCAGTGGTACTGCCCCCACATGTCGCCGTCGGGAGCCCCGCTGCGGTACTGGGTCCAGGAGTAGACGTAGGACGTGCACGTGGCTCGGTCCGGGCCGTCGGGGCTGATCCGGACATTGGAGATGTGGTGGGAGCAGGCCGTGAAGATCTCCCTCTGCCCGCGCGCCACGGCTTCGACGATCTGCCGGCGCCCGATGATGGTGGGGAACTCCGGCCCGTAGTCGAGTGAGGCGTCGTCGGTGAACACTTCGCCCACCTCCTCGGGCTCGTTACGGTCCAAGTGCCACGCATAGGCATACAGCAGGTCGGCGATCGCGGCGCGGTCCTCGGCGTCGAGGGATGCGCCGTCGTTGGGTCTGTTCGTCATCACCGCCGGTCTAGCCGAAAATACTTCGCCGCGCTCGGGACGCGGCAGCGCCGTCTCTCGAGTCGCCGCAGCCGCCGGCGTCCGGCGCGGGTCATAATGCGGCCATGCGCTTCGGATTCTGGCTCGACACGAGCAACACCTTCAGCCACATGCAGCACGTCTGCCAGGTCGCCGAGGCGGCCGGCTGGGACGGCATCTGGGCACCCGACCACTTCATGCCGCCACCCGAGGGCTATCCCATGAAGACCGGCTATCCGGACGGCCAGCCCGAACTGGCCGATGTGAACGAGTCCTGGGTGGTGCTCGCCGCCTTGGCCGCCACCGTTCCCCGGGTCCGGCTGGGACATCTCGTGGCGGGCAACACCTACCGCCACCCCGCGGTCACCGCCAAGATGGCCGCCACCATCGACGGGATATCCGGCGGGCGGTTCGTGCTGGGCCTCGGTGCCGCCTGGCAGGAGAACGAGCACCGGCGCTACGGCATCGGTTACGGCACCGCGGGCGAGCGGGCGGACCGCTTCGAGGAGGCCTGCGAGATCATCAAGAGCATGATCGCCAACAAGCGGACCGACTTCGCCGGCCGCCACTACCAACTCGACGGTGCGCCGCTGGCGCCCAAGCCGGTGGGGAAACTCCCGCTCATGATCGGCGGCGCCGGCGAGCGACGCACCCTCCCCACCACCGCCCGCTTCGCCGACGAGTGGAACACCTGGGGCGGTCCGGAGAAGCTGATCCAGAAGATGACCGTGCTGGACCGCGCCTGTGAGGCCATAGGCCGGGATCCGTCGGACATCGAGCGTTCGGCCGCCCTGCTGGTGGACGTGCGCGACCGCCCAGCCGCAGCCACCGAGCGCGAGGCGGCGCTCGCCAGACCCCACCCCCAGCTGATCGGGACCACCGAGCAGATCAGCGAGATTGTGGCACGGTTCGACGCCGCAGGCGTCCACGAGGTCATCATCCCCGACTTCAACTGGACCGCCGCCGAGACTTCCGACCTCCTACAGCGCATCGCCACCGAGATCATCCCCAACTTCCGCTAACCGCCCGGTCAAGCCACCAACCCGCGAGGGTGGAGGGCGGGGGGCCGGGCTGCGACGACTCTTCGCCCCGCACCGAGGAGCCGAGCGGCACCCCGACCTCCACCCGGTCAAGACACCAAGTTCCGCTGGCCACAACAGTGGCGGTAGTAGCTTGCCTGGCGGTGGTGTGAACCGCCGCCGGAGGCGCCGCTCACCCGCTCCGAACCAGACCCTGCATGCTGTTCCCCACCTTCACGTTCGCCCTCTTCTTCATTGTCGTGCTGACCGTGGGATGGCTCATGCCGGGGCGGCGCGCCTGGTGGAAGCTGTTCATGCTCGCCGCCAGCTACTTCTTCTACGGCTACTGGGACGCCCGCTTCGTGGGACTCATCGCCGCCTCCACGGTGGTGAACCAGGCGGCGGCCACCTGGCTCTCCCGACTGCGGCGGCCAGGCGCCCGGCGAGCGGTCGTCACCGTGGCGGTGGGCGCGAACCTGGCCTCGCTGGGGTTCTTCAAGTACGCGGGATTCTTCGTGGACAGCGCCGAGAGCGCGCTGGAGGGCCTGGGCATCGCAGCCGATCTGCCGCTGCTGAACATCATCCTGCCGGTGGGGATCTCGTTCTTCACGTTCCAGGCCATCAGCTACGTGCTCGACGTCTACCGGGGCACCACCGAGCCGGCCAAACCGCTGGACTTCGCCGTCTACCTGGCCTTCTTCCCGCAACTCGTAGCCGGGCCGATCGTGCGGGCGCACGAGCTGATCCCCCAGCTGAACCAGCCGCGAGCCCTGCGCCACACCGACTTCACGCGGGCGGTGACCCTCATCGCCGCGGGCCTGTTCAAGAAGATGGTCGTGGCGACCTATCTCGCCGAGGCGCTGGTGGACGACGTGTTCGCCTTCCCCGATCGCTTCAGTTCCCTGGAGGTGCTGCTGGGGGTCTACGGCTACGCCGTCCAGATCTACGCGGACTTCAGCGGGTACACCGACATCGCCATCGGCGTGGCGCTCCTGCTGGGCATCCGCCTGCCGGACAACTTCGATCAGCCCTACCGGGCCGCCTCGATCCAGGAGTTCTGGCGCCGCTGGCACATGTCGCTGTCACGCTGGTTGCGGGACTACCTGTACATCCCCCTGGGCGGCAACCGGGGCGGCAAGTTGCGCCGCGACCGCAACCTGCTCCTGACCATGCTGCTCGGGGGACTCTGGCACGGGGCCGCCTGGACGTTCGTGCTGTGGGGCGCCCTCCACGGCCTGGGCCTGCTGGTCGAGCGCCGCCTGGGGCTGCGGTTGCCCGGCATCGTCGCCCGGCTGGTCACGTTCCACTTCGTCTGCTTCGGCTGGATCCTCTTCCGAGCCGAGTCGCTGAGCGCCGCCGGCGACGTACTGGGGCGACTCTTCGGCGGATCGGCAGCCGGCTCCGGCCAGTTGACGTGGGTGCCGGTGGCGCTGATCGGCGCGGCCCTGGCAGCGCACTTCTGGCCCCGGACCGCCACCGAACCCACCCTCCGGGCGGCCAGCCACCTGCCGGTGCTCGTCACAGCACTGGCCTTCGCCTCCTGGCTCGTCGTCCTCGAACAGTTCGGTCCCGAGGGCGTGGCGCCCTTCATCTACTTCCAGTTCTGAGCGATGGCACGCCGCAGACCACCCGACCGAACCCCGCCGCCCCCCGACGTGCGACCGCGCACCCGCACCCGGCCGGCGGGCCCGACGGCTCCCGCCGAGGCGTCGCCCGGCGACCGGCCGCCGTGGCCACCCATCCGGCCGGCGACGAAGAGTGGGCCGCGGCGCGACCGGCGCAGACCGTTGCGCCCCCGCCAGATCATCCTGGCTGTGCTCGTGGCTCTCGGGATGGGCGCGCTGCTGGGCTCCAGCGCTCTCGTGGGGCTCGCCGAGCGCCAGCCCCTGGGCACGCAGCGCGACGTCGCACTGGGTGCCGCCAAGGTCGCGGACCGCCTCGCCCACGGCCTCTCGCTGAACCGTCCCGCCGAGCGGCTCGCCGCCGCGCTCGACGGCGAGGAGGAGGTCTACGACGTCGAGGCCCTGATCGCCCGCGCCCGCGCCGCCGCTCCGGCCGCCACGGAGCCTCCCCCACCGCCAGCCGTCGCCGGGGAACCGGAGGACGAACCAGCGGTGCCGCCCGCCGACGGTGACGGGACCGCCGCCACCGAACCGACCGGAGGCACCGAAGCCGATCCAGCCGATGGCCCGGCGGCTGGCGGGATCATCACTCCGCTCACCGGGATCGACTGCGTTCCCGAGGACGCCGCGACGCCGACGACCGCCACGGACGACCCCGAGGACGCCACAACGCCGACGACCGCCACGGACGACGCGGGACCAGCGGAGGCCGACCCGCCCGAGGCTCCCGACCGGCCCGAGGATCCCGAGCCGACCGGCGGCGCCACGGAGCCGGCCACAACCGCTGATCCCGGCGAGGACCGAGGCTCCGACGAGGGCAGCGACACCGGTGAATCCGCCGAGACCTCGCAGAGGCTCGCCGAAGGCGAAGCGCCGCCCGACGACGCCGACGACGCCCCAACCGAGGACACCGCCGGAGCGATCGAGGGCGACGACTCGACGGGCAGCGACCAAGTCCCGGATCCCGACGACCCGAACGGCGCCGGCGGATCGGACGGCGGCGCGGCGGGCGGGGGGGGACCCCGGCGCTCCCGCCGGCGAGGACGACGCCGAGCCAGCCGATCCCACGAATTGCCCGCCCGGCTTCGTTCCGGCCACCGAGGCGACAGATGCACCGGCAGACGCGACGGCGGCGCCGGACGAGTCGGCCCCCACAGCCGATCCCGAGGAGGCCTCGGAGACGATCAGCTTCGAGGCTCCTCGGGTTCCCGACGAGGATCGACCGCTGGCGATGTACGTGGGCGGCGACTCCATCAGCCGCGACCTCGGCGAGGGTCTGGCACGCGTGACCCCGGCCGATCTGGTCGGCATCGACCTCGACCCCCGCCCGGCCACGGGGTTGTCGCGGCCGGACTTCTTCGACTGGGCACAGCACCTCGCCGGCGTGTTGACCGAGAGCGTGCCCGACGTGATCGTGGTGCTCTTCGGCGCCAACGACTTCCAGGACGTGGCGTACGAGGGCGAGATCCTGGACCGCTTCGGCGACGAGTGGCTGGAGCTCTACCGCCGGCGCGTCGACCGGATCATGACGCTGCTGAGCCAGCCCGACACCCAGACGGTGTGGGTGGGCCAGCCCCCGGTCCGCGAGTCGCGGCTGTCCGGCGGCCTGGCCCGGATGAACGCGGTGTACGAGGAGGTCGCCGCCGAGCATCCCCAGGTCACCTATGTGGACACCTGGGCGCTGTTCAGCAACTCCGAGGGCGACTACGCCGACGAGATCGACGGCGTCCGGGTGCGCCGCGAGGACGGCGTCCACCTCACCATCGCCGGGGGGAATCGCCTCGCCGAGGCTGTCTGGGGCGTCGTCGGAGCGGCCTGGGGGCTGCAGTGACGACCGGGCCCCCTCGGCGATCCGCCCAGGGCCGTCAGCTAAGGTTCGCCCATGGCCGACATCCTCGTGTACCACAACCCCGGTTGAGGCAGTTCCCGCACCACTCTCGACCTGCTGCGGGAGCGAGGCGTCGAGTTCGACGTCGTTCAGTACCTGAAAAATCCCCTCCACCGCTCCGAGTTGGCGTCACTCCTGGCGATCCTCGAGCACGACCCGTCCGACCTGGTGCGCCGCGACAAGCACTTCGGCGACCTGGGACTCAGCGAGGAGGACGTGGCCGGCGCCGAGCAGGTCGCCGACCTGCTTGCCGCGCACCCACGGCTCATGCAGCGACCCGTCGTCGTGCGCGGCGGGCGGGCCGTCATCAGCCGGCCGCCGAAGACGGTTCTCGAGTTGCTCTGACCCCAACACCGGTCAGCCGTACTCGCCCACCCGCAACCGCAACCCGGCCGAGACACACGTGAGCCATTCCCCGGAGACCCCGACACTCGTCGTCGACGATCTCCGCACGTCGTTCACCACCGCCCGGGGCGAACTCAAGGCGGTGGACGGCGTGTCGTTCAGCATTCACAGCGGCCGGACGCTGGGCGTCGTGGGCGAGTCCGGTTCCGGCAAGTCCGCCACCGCACGCTCGATCATGAACCTGCTGCCCCCCGGCTCGTCGCAGAGCACCGGCCGTGTCCTCCTCGACGGCCGTGACGTCCGCAACCTGCCGCGCGCCGAGAGCCGGCACATCTGGGGCGTGGAGGCTTCCATGGTCTTCCAGAACCCGATGACCTCGCTGAATCCGGTGATGCAGGTCGGTCGGCAGATCTCCGAGGGGCTCCGCTACCACCGCAGGCTCCCGCGCGAGGCGGCCATGCGCCGGGCGCGGGAACTGTTGGAGCAGGTCGGCATCGCCGAACCCGACCAGCGCCTGCGGGAATATCCCCACCAGCTTTCCGGTGGGATGCGGCAGCGGGTCATGATCGCCATCGCCCTCGCCTGCGAACCGAAGCTGCTGATCGCCGACGAGCCGACCACAGCGCTGGACGTGACCGTGCAGAAGCAGATCCTGGACCTGCTGGACCGGCTGCGGCGGCAGCACCGGATGGCGATGATCCTCATCACGCACGATCTCAGCGTCGTGGCGGGACGAACCGACGACGTGATCGTCATGTACGCCGGGCGGGTGGTGGAGCGGGCGCCGACGCTGCAACTCTTCACGGCGATGCGCCACCCCTACACGAAGGCCCTCTTCGAGTCGATCCCCAAGGTGGCCCACCCCAGCCACACGAGGTTGCAGATCATCCAGGGGCGCCCGCCCGATCTGGCCTACCTGCCGCCCGGTTGCGCCTTCGCGCCGCGCTGCACTCATGCGCAGCCGCAGTGTCTCGGCGAGTCCCCCTCCCTCTCGGGCAGCGACGCCAGCGAGCACCGCTACGCCTGCTTCTACCCCGCGGGCACAGCCGAGGGCGAGAGCGCCCTCGCCGGCAATCGCGCCGCCGGACAAACAGCCGCCGGCCTGGCTCTGGTGAACGGGCCTGCAACCGCAGGCGGCGGAGCCGTCTGATGGCCGGCGTCGGCACCGCCCACCTGCGGCCGGCTGACGAGGTTCTCCTCCAGGTCACCGACCTCCACGTGGAGTACTCGGCGGGCCGGGGGCGCAGAGTGCGCGCGGTGAGCGGAGTCAGCTTCGACATGACCGAAGGTGAGACCCTGGGACTGGTCGGTGAGTCCGGTTGCGGCAAGTCCACGACCGCGCGAGCCGTGCTGCAACTCCCCCGTCCCACCTCGGGACGGGTCGTCTTCGACGGCGTGGACCTGACGACGCTGCGCGGCGAGGAGCTCCGGCGGGTCCGCGCCGGCCTGCAGATGATCTTCCAGGATCCGATCGCCTCGCTGAACCCGCGCCGGGAGGTCCGTGACATCGTGCGCGAAGGGCTGGACATCTGGCCGGACCATCGGTACCGGGCACCGGAGAATGGGCGCGACGAGTCCGGAGGCGGCGACCCCGGTCCGAGCTCCCCGGCGACCGACCGCGTGCGCGCCGTCCTGGGTAGCGTCGGCATGGACCTCGACGAGGTCGGCAACCGACGCCCGCACGAGTTCTCCGGTGGCCAGTGCCAGCGGATCTGCATCGCCCGGGCGCTCGCGCTGGACCCGCGCGTGCTGATCTGCGACGAGCCCGTGTCGGCCCTCGACGTGTCGATCCAGGCCCAGATCCTGAACCTCCTGGAGGATCTGAAGGAGCTGTACGGGCTGACGATGCTGTTCATCGCCCACGACCTTGCGGTCGTCAAGAGCATCAGCGACCGCGTCTGCGTGATGTACCTGGGGCGGATCTGCGAGATCGGACCCACCGATGCGATCTTCGACGACCCGGCCCACCCCTACAGCGATGCCCTGCTTTCCTCGATCCCCCAGCTCGATCCCGGCGGCGGAACCGAGGACGAGGTCCTGCCCGGCGATCCGCCGTCACCCTTCGACGTGCCCTCCGGCTGCCGCTTCCGGACGCGCTGCCCGCGGGCCACCGAGCTCTGCGCCGAGACGGTCCCCGAGTTGCGCGCCGTCTCGCCGGGGCGATTCGTCGCCTGCCACTTCCCGCTGACGGCGTCGCCGCCCGACGCCGCCCGGCACGAAGGTGGCGCGACCTCCACGCCGTCGGCCGCGACCAGCTCTCACCCCTAGCCAACGCCCGCATGAAGGCTCGACGCCTGGGCGAGCGCGAGTTCATCGCGCTCATGGCAGCCCTCACCGCCAGCACCGCCCTGGGCGTCGACGTGATGCTGCCCGCACTCGGCGAGATCCGAGATGCGTTCGGACTGCCGGCGGACTCCACAACCCTCTCCTGGACGGTGAGCCTCTACCTGCTGGGTCTGGGATGCGCCCAGATCGTGTTCGGACCGCTCGCCGACCGGTTCGGCCGCAAGCCGACGCTGTATGCCGGACTCGCCCTGTACGTGGCAGGAGCGGCGGGAGCCGCGCTGGCACCCTCGCTGGGGTTCCTGCTGGCGAGCCGCCTCGTCTGGGGCTTCGGCGCAGCCTCCCCGCGGGTCATGGCACTGACGATCACCCGTGACCGGTACGTGGGCGACCGCATGGCACGGGTGATGTCGCTGATCATCGCCGTGTTCCTGATCGCCCCGATCCTCGGACCGGCCATCGGGGAGTTGCTGTTGCTGAGCGGGACGTGGCGGTGGGTGTTCGGATTCTCCGTCGTGACCGCGGGGGCACTGGCCCTGTGGTTGATCAGACTCGACGAGACCCTCGATCCCAGCCACCGGCTGCCCCTCGACGTCAAGCGCCTCTCGGCGGCGTTCCGCACCATCGTCGCCAACCGCGTCACGCTGGGCTACGGCTTGGCCCTCACGTTCGAGTTGAGCGCGTTCACGGCCTTCCTCGCCAGTTTCGAGTTGCTACTCGACGACGTGTACGACCGCAGTGGGCAGTTCGCCCTGCTGTTCGGCGTCAGCGCCGCGTTCATGGCGCTGACCGCTCTGGGCAGCGCCCGCACCATCGGCGCAGTGGGCTCGGAAACGGTGTTGCGGATGGCGATCGTCACCCATGCGGTCGGGGGGTCGACGCTGCTGGTGATCTCACTGCTGGGGGGAGGCTCCCCGTCGTTCTGGCTCTGGTTCGTCGTGCTGACCGGGCTGAACGCCCTCCACGTCGTGATCGCGCCCATCTGCAACTCCCTGGCCATGGCCCCGATGGGCGAGATCGCCGGGACCGCCTCGGCCGTCATCGGCGCCGTCTCCCTCGTCGTCGGCTCCCTGCTGTCGTCGATCACCAACAACCTCATCGCTGGGTCGGTGACTCCGCTGTCGCTCGGGTACCTCTGCTACGGAACGCTCGCCGGTCTGAGCATCCTCTGGGCCGGCCGGCAGACCGCGCCGGGGCACCGGGGCGGTTAGCGTGCGCGCATGAATCTCGCGGGCAAGTCCGTCGTCGTGACCGGTGCCAGCCGTGGCGTGGGCAGGGCCATCGCCACCGAGCTGGGGCGGCGGGGCGCCATGGTGGTCTGCGCCGCCCGCGCCAGCGCCGAGAACCCGCTGCGGCTGCCCGGGACCGTCGATGAGACCGCCCGAGCGGTCACCGAGGCGGGGGGCGTCGGATTGGCGGTGCCCTGCGATCTGACCAGCGACGATGACATTGCCCGCCTCTTCGAGGTGACTCTCGAACAGTTCGGTCGGCTGGACATGCTGGTCAACAATGCAGCAGTGTCCTTCGGCGGCGACCTGGACATACCGATGAAGCGATTCGACGTGCTCATGCGCATCAACGTGCGGGCGCCGCTGCTCGCCACCCGTCTGGCACGTCCACACCTGGCGGCGGCACCCGATGGGGGGCGCATCCTGAACGTGGGCTCGGTCACGGCAACCGGTTACTTCCCCACGATGATGACCTACGGCATGTCGAAGGCGGCGCTCGAACACCTCACGGTCACCTCCGCCGCAGTGTTGAGGGCGAGCAACATCGCCGTCAACTGTTACCGCATCGACGTCCAGGTGGCCTCGGAGGGCTACGTCATGAACGCCCCGGAGGCCGACCACTCCAGCTGGGTCGACACCGCCACTGCGGCCGACGGAGCCGTCTGGATGCTCAGCCGGCCGGCGGACTGGACGGGGCGCGTCGTGCCGATGCTGGCGCTCGCCGAGCACGTGCCGTCCATCGCGCGGCTGGGACAGGAGCAGTTCACCCCGACCGGACGCTGGACGATGGCCGCGGCCCTCTCGGAGGCATTCGACCTCTAGTGCCCCGGGTGCCGCCGTGACCAGCCGATTACCTTGACTCCATGAACTTCGCGGGGAAGTCGATCATCGTGACCGGCGCCAGCCGCGGCTTGGGCAAGGCCATCGCAATCGAACTGGGTCGCCGCGGGGCGATGGTGGCATGCGTTGCCCGCGCCACCGACGAGAACCCTCTCCGCCTGCCGGGCACGGTCGACGAGACGGCTCGCCTGGTGACCGAGACGGGAGGACTCGGCTTGGCGGTGCAATGCGACCTGGCTCGCGACACCGCAATCCTCGGCGCCTTCGAGACCATCCTCGACCGTTTCGGGTGCCTCGACATGCTCGTCAACAACGCCGCCGTGACCTTCGGTGGCGACTTGGACATCGAGATGAAGCGCTACGACGTGATCATGCGGGTCAACGTGCGTGCGCCGCTCATGATCTCCCGCCTGGCCCGCCCCTACCTGGGACGAGGTTCGGAGGGGGGACGCATCCTGAACATCGGCACGAGCACGTCGACGGCCTACTTTTCCGATGCCATGGCCTTCGGCGTCTCCAAGGCCGGCCTGGAGTACCTGACGATCTCGGCGGCGGCGATCCTGCACGCGGAGAACATCGCCGTGAACTGCTACCGGATCGACTGGCCGATGGCGACCGACGGTAACCTCTCGAACTTCCCCGATGCCGACCACTCGACCTGGATCGACCCCGCCACGGCGGCCGACGGGGCAATCTGGATGCTCGAACAGCCCGTGGACTGGACCGGTCGCATCGTCACGATGCTGGAGTTGGCCGAGCACGTCCCCTCCATCGCCCGTCTCGGGATGGAGCCGTTCGACTTGCCCGGCCGCTGGACCCTGGCAGCCGCCCGCCGCGGCATCGACGAGCCCGTCACCGCAGCGGGCACCGACGGATCACCGGCTGCCACGTGAGCCGTCGGTTCTAGGTGGACGGAACCACCACCGGCACGATCATCGGACGGCGCTGGGACCGGTTGGCAACGAGCGTGCCGGCGGTGCGGCGCACGACGCGGCGCACGTCGACGGGATCGACGCCTGGCTCTTGGCTGAGGAGATCACGCACGGCCCGGCCGATGGCCTCCTCCATCTCCACCTCGAGGGGATCGGCGTCGTCCTCGTCCAGCCAGCCGCGGCTGGTGACCCGTGGCTCCCCGTCGACGGCCCCCGCATCGAAGTCCACGACCACGGTTGCCACGACCACGCCCTGGGCACCCAGGATCACTCGCTCGCCCAGGACCCCCCTGTCGGATCCCGTGAACGGCCCGTGGACGAGGACGTGGTCGCCGGCGCAGGTGGCGGGCTCGATCCGGAGCCCATCGTCGCGGAGCACCACCTGATCGCCGTCACGCGCCAGCAGCACCCGCTCGGCGGGCATGCCCAGCCGGCGGGCCAGGGCGGCGTGCGCCCGCAGGTGACGCAGCTCGCCGTGCACGGGCACGAACCACTCCGGTGAGACCGCCTGGTGGAGTGCCGCCAGCTCGTCCTGGCGCCCGTGCCCCGAGGTGTGGATCTCGATCTCGCCGGAGTGCGCCACTCTGGCGCCGCGCTCGATGAGGTCGTTGATCATGCGGCTCACCCGGGCCTCGTTGCCGGGAATGGGATTGGAGCTCAGCACCACCGTGTCGTCCGGACCGATGTCGATCCAGCGGCTGTCGCCTGCCGCCGCCGACGCCAGCGACGAACGCTGCTCGGCCTGCGATCCCGTGGAGATCACGCACAGCTCGCCGGGCTCCATGCCGACGGTGTCGGCGATGTCCACGAAGGCACTGTCGGGAGCCCGCAGCAGGCCGAGTTCCCGCCCCAGCGCCACGTTCTTCTTCATCGAGAGTCCGAGCGTGGCGACGCGGCGGCCATCGGCGATCGCCGCGCTGACGATCTGCTGCACCCGGTGCAGGTGGCTGGAGAAGCACGCCGCCACGATGCGCCGCCCGGCGTTGGCTGCAAACACGCCGGCGAGCACCGGCCCGATGTCGCTCTCCGAACGTGAACTGCCCGGCTGCTCGGCGTTGGTGGAGTCGGCCATCAGCAGGCGGATGCCGGGATCGACCGACATGGCGCCGATGCGGGCGAGGTCGGTGCGCCGACCGTCAACCGGGAAGAAGTCCAGCTTGAAGTCGCAGGAGTGCAGCAGGATCCCCTGCGGCGTGCCGATAGCGGTGATGACGCCGCCCGGCACCGAATGGGTGACCGGGATGAACTCGCAGTCGAACGGCCCGATGCGCAGCCTGTCGCCGTCGCCCACCGGGATCAACCGGGCCCGGTCGCCGTTGCCGGACTCCACGATCCGCCGGCGCGCCAGCCCGAGGGTGAACGGCGTGCCGTAGATGTCGCAGGGGATCCGGGAGAGCAGGTGGCTCAGCGCGCCCACGTGGTCCTCGTGGCCGTGGGTCGCGATGCAGCCCACCACCTTCGATGCCCGCTCGTACACGTAGGAGAGGTCGGGCAGCACCGAGTCCACGCCGGGCCGGTCATCCCCGGCGAACATCTGCCCGCAGTCCAGCAGGAGCAGCGAATCGCCGGTCTCGATGGCCGCGCAATTCCGGCCGATGTCACCCAGCCCGCCGAGGAAGGTGACCCGGACGTCGTCAGCCAAAGCCGAGTTCCCCGCCCAGGCGGGTGGTGGCCAGGATGGCCCGCGCCTCGTCCGCCAGGGTCGCCGGCTCGGCGTTCATGGGAGGACGGCACGGGCCGGCGGGGCGGCCGAGCACCCGCAGGAGCGCCTTGGTGGGGATGGGGTTGGGTGCGGCGTCACCCGTCTCGTAGTCGAACGACGGGCCCATGGCGGCGTTGGTCGCCCGGGCACCGGCAGTGTCGCCGCGCTCCCAGGCCTCGAACATCGCCAGGTGCTCCGCTGCGGTCCAGTGCGTGGCCACGCCGATCACGCCGACTGCTCCGACCGCAAGCAGCGGCAGGGTGAGGGCGTCGTCGCCGCTGTAGACCTCAAAGCCCTCCGGGGCCGCGGCGATGAGGCGGCCGGTCTCGGCGGGGTCGCCGGCGGCGTCCTTGATGCCGGCCATGTTCTTCACGTCGTGCGCCAGCGACAGCAGCGTGGCGGTGGCGACCTTGCGACCGGTGCGCACCGGGATGTCGTAGATGATCATGGGCAGGTTCGTGGCTTCGGCGATGGTCCGGAAGTGGTCGTACAAGCCGGCCTGCGGGGGACGGTTGTAGTAGGGGACGACCGACAGGATGCCGGCGGCGCCGGCCGCGGTGGCCCGCTCGGTCAACTCCACGGCGGCGGCGGTGTCGTTGCTGCCCGCCCCGGCCAGGATCGGCACGTCGACTGCCTCGACAACGGAGGCGATGAGGTCGATCTGCTCGTCGTGACTGAGCGTGGGCGACTCGCCGGTCGTGCCGGCCACGACCAGCCCCTCGTTGCCGCACGCCACCAGCCAGCGGGCCAACTCGGCGGCGCCGTCCAGATCCAGGGCGCCGTCGTCGGTGAACGGCGTCACCATGGCGGTGACGACGCGGCCGAAGCGCGGCCGCCTATGGCCGTGGTGTGCCATGGCGCCGAGGCTACCTGTCGCCGGCCGCCGGTGCGTGCTGCGTCGGGAGCCTCAGTGGAAGTCGCGGGAGGCGGGAGCCCGGGCGACCGGGAGCGCCTCGAGCCTCTCGGCGACCACGTTCAACACCCCCTCGGAGCTCTCGAGCCGTCCCCGGACCAGCATCGCCGGCGCTCCGGTGGCCACCTTGCGGTGGTGCTGCCAGCAGCCCCGGGAGACGACCACGTTGATCAGCCCGGTCTCGTCCTCGAGGCTCAGGAAGGTGACGCCCCCGGCGGTGGCCGGGCGCTGGCGATGGGTCACCACTCCCCCCACCAGCACCTTCTCACCGTCGCTGCAACCGCCCAGATCGGCCGCCGTCACCACCCCGAGGGCAGCCAGTTCGGCCCGGATGAAGCGGGTGGGGTGGCCGTCGGGAGCCACCCCGGTCGTCCAGAGGTCGGCCCGGGAGACCTCCGCCGGCGACATGGCGGGCAGCGGGGGCGCCTCGACGCCACTGACGACGCCGGGTAGGTGGTCGGCGCCCGTCCGGGCCAGTGCCCCCGCGGTCCACAGCGCCGAGCGGCGATCGGTGCCGAAGCAGCCGAATGCCCCCGAGATCGCGAGCCCCTCCAGCGCCGCGGCTGACAGGGACGGCACCCGCCGGCGCAGGTCCTCCACCGAGTCATAGGGCCGGCCGGCGTCGATCTCGGCGGCCAGTTCCTCGCCGACCCCCCGCACGTCGTCGAGACCCAGCCGCACCGCCCAACCGCCGGTGGAGTCCTCCGCACGTTCCAGGCCGGCCACCGCCGCCGAGGCGTTGAGATCGGGTGTGCACACCACGACCCCGTGGCGGCGGGCGTCGCCGACCAGGGTGTGGGGCGACCAGAAACCCATGGGCTGTGCCCGCAGCAGAGCGGCACAGAACGCCGCCGGGTAGTGGTACTTGATCCACGACGAGGCGTAGACGAGGTACGAGAAAGACACGGCGTGGCTCTCGGGAAAGCCGTAGTTGGCGAATGCGTCCAGCTTCCGCCAGATCTGCTCGCCGACCTCGTCATCGATGCCCTTGGCCCGCATACCCTCGAAGAACCGACCCTTCAGCTGTTCCAGCCGCCGATGGCTGCGCTTCGAGCCGATCGCCTGGCGGAGCCGGTCGGCCTCGGCTGCGCTGAAGCCCGCCACGTCGATGGCGATCTGCATGAGCTGCTCCTGGAAGAGCGGCACGCCGAGGGTCTTGGCGAGCGCCCCCTCCAGCAGCGGATGCGGGTAGGTGACCGCCTCGGTGCCGTTGCGACGCCGGATGTAGGGGTGGACAGAGCCGCCCTGGATGGGGCCGGGCCGGATGAGGGCCACCTCCACGACGAGGTCGTAGAAGCAGCGAGGTTTGAGCCGGGGCAGCGTGGCCATCTGGGCACGCGACTCCACCTGGAACACGCCGACCGAGTCGGCGGCGCAGAGCATCTCGTAGACCTCGGGCTCCTGGGGCAGGGCGGCGAGGTCGACCTCGATGCCCTCGTGCCGGCCGATGAGATCGATGGCGTAGCGCAGTGCCGACAGCATCCCCAGTCCCAACAGGTCGAACTTCACCAGCCCCACCGCGGCGCAGTCGTCCTTGTCCCACTGCAGGACGCTGCGGCCCTGCTTGCGCGCCCATTCCACGGGACACACCTCGATGACGGGCCGGTCGCAGATGACCATGCCCCCGGAGTGGATCCCGAGGTGGCGGGGAAAGTGCTCTATCTCGGCGGCCAGTTCCAGCACCTCGGCCGGGATCGGGCTTCCGGGATCGGCCGCCTCCTGCCGGATGCCCCGCCGGTGGTCGATCAGCTTGGACAGGGAGTCCTCCCGGCCTGCCCCGTGGCCCAGCGCTCGGGCCATGTCGCGAACCGCCGAGCGGGACCGGTAGGTGATGACGTTGGCCACCTGGGCGCAGTTGTGGCGCCCGTAGCGGTCGTAGACGTACTGGATGACCTCCTCGCGGCGGTCGCTCTCGATGTCCACGTCGATGTCGGGCGGCCCATCGCGCTCGGAGGACAGGAACCGCTCGAACAGCAGGTCCAGCGAGACGGCGTCCACGTTGGTGATGCCGAGGGCGTAACACACCGCCGAGTTGGCCGCCGATCCCCGGCCCTGGCAGAGGATCCCGGCCCGCCGGCAGAACTCGACGATGTCCCATACCACCAGGAAGTAGCCGGGGAACCCGAGCACCTCGATGACATCGAGTTCCCGGTCGAGTTGCGCCCAGGCTCCCTCCACCCGCTCAGCGGTGCGGGATCCGTAGCGGCGCGCTCCTCCCTCGGCGACCAGACGGTGCAGGTAGCCCATCTCGTCGAGACCATCGGGGCAGGGGTAGGGCGGCAGATCGGGGGCGACGAGTTGCAGATCGAAGGCGCACTGGCTCCCCAGCTCGGCGGCCTTCTCGACGGCTCCGGGCCAGCGGGCGAAGCGGGCCGCCTGCTCGGTCCCCGAGCGCAGGTGCCGACCCGCCGGGGGGAGCCAGCCGTCGATCTCGTCGAGGCTGCGGCGCGCCCGCACCGCGGCCAGCGCGGCGGCGAGCCGCTGCCGCTGGACCGAGTGGTGGTGCACGTTGCCGGTGGCGACGAGGGAGAGGTCGGCCCCGGTGGCCAGATCGGCGAGGGCGTCGTTGCGCACCGAATCGCCGGGCAGACCGTGATCCCACAACTCGACGACCACGTTGGCGGGACCGAAGTCGGCGGTGAGCCTCCCCAGCGCCCGGCGGGCGGCCGTCATCCCTCCCGCCGCCAGAGCCCGCGGGACCGCCCCCTTGCGGCACCCGGTCAGGATCAGCCAATGGTCGCCGGTACCCGCACCGCCGAGTTCGACGAGGCGCTCGTAGTCGAACCGGGGCGCATCCTTGCGCCCTGCCAGCTGGCCCTCGCCGACGGCCCGCGCCAGCAGCGCGTAGCCGCGGGGATCGCGGGCCAGTACCAGCAGGTGGACACCGTCGGGGTCGGGCACCCCGGTGCGCTCCCGCTTCTCCCGGCGGCGCCAGCCGGGCTGCGCCGGGGAGGGCGCCTGCGGGGACAGGGTGAGTTCCGCACCGAAGACCGTCGGGAGCCCGAGTGCCCCGGCCGCTTCGGCGAAGCGCACCACGCCGTAGAAGCCGTTGTGATCGCAGAGGGCGAGCGCCTCGAGCCCCAGCCGGACCGCCTCTGCGGCCAGTTCCTCGGGGTGGGAGGCCCCGTCGAGGAAGGAGAAGTTGGAGTGGCAGTGCAGTTCCGCGTAGCGGACCGAGTCCCGGCATCGCTCGAGATCAGCCGGGGGCAGGTACGCCTGCCGCTTGCGTGACCATGCCGGGCTGTCGTTCCCGTCGCCCGCCCAGATGTCGGTGGGGCGAGCGCCGTCGGGCCGGTCCGAGAGTAGGCGCTCGATGTCACTCCATGGCACATTGGGATTGTTCCAACCCATTCCCCTACTTTATACGAATACATGTTTGTCTCACAGGCGGGGGCCGGCGACGAGCACGTTGACAGGTCACGGGCCGCGGCCGGTCGCTTCCGGACGGCGGTCACCACGGTCGCCGTGCTGGGGCGGTGGCGGGGTCCGGCCTGCCGCCCGGCCCGGTCAGTCCCACACGGCGCTCACCTGCCAGCGGCCCCGCTCGAGGGTCACGAGGCAGGCCATGCCGCCGTCGATGAGGATCTGGAGGCGGGCACGGCGACGATGCCGGGCGTGGTCCCACCAACGCTCGCTGCTGGGCCAGGGACCCGCCCAGGCAACGACCGCCGCCGGGGACCGGCCGCCGATCACCAGCCGGGCCGGCGGCGCCGAGATCATCCCCCGACCGGCGACCCGCACCGGAGCCCCCGTTGGATCGTGGAGTTCGGCGGCCCACGGAACCGGCAACAGGCGCGAGGGTGACGGGGCCGGCAGGCGGCCGGGCCAGGGGCGGTCGTCGGTGGCGAGTTGGCGGTCACGGAGATCGACCGCGGCCGCCGGCACCAGGGCGAATTGCTCATCGGGGTGACGGCCGCCGCGCCGGTCCGGAACCCGGACCGCTTCGGGGCCGAGGCGACCGCTGAGACGCGCGGCGACCCGGACCGCTCGCTCGTCCGCCTCGGCCTCGCCACCCCAGAACCCCAGCTGGCGACCCCGGGCCGGCGCAAGCTCGTCGGCGATCAACGCCAGCCGGGCAATCCCGGAGCCGGGCCGGGCGCCACTGGAACCAGCCGGAGAACTGCCGGAACCAGCCAGAGAACTGCCGGAACCGGCAGGGCGGCCGTCGAGGAACCAGCGCACCCTGTCGACCATGTCGCCGGCCGACAGGCCTCCCTCGTGGCGCCAGAGCCGCACGAACTTCTCGCCCTCTGCCGTCTCGGCCTCGACGGCGACCCGCACGCATGACATTCCGGCGCCTTCGAGACGTCGATGCAACTGCTCGGCGAGGGCGCGGGCACAGAAGGCCACCCGATCCAGACGGTCGGCGGGTGGATCGATCTCGATACTCACCGACCAGTCGGCGGGAGGTTCCCGCACGGCCGGGGATCGTTCGTCGACCCCGGCAGCGAGGCACTGGGAACGCCGACCCTCGGTGCCGAACCGGGCCAGGACGTCGGCGGTGGGCAGGCCGGCGAAGGCGCCGAGTGTGCTGATGCCCAAGCGGACCAGCACGTCGGTGAGTTCGGGCCGCCCCAGCATCCGGACCGGCAGGGGCGCCAGGAACATCGCAGCGCCACCCGGCTCGACGATGTACACCGGATCTGCCAGTTCCGCCGCCACCGCCGCGGTGAAGGGACCGTCGGCGACACCGACCCGCACCCCGGTGCGTCCCTCGAGGGCCTGCGCCACCCTTTCGACGACCATCCCGGCGAGGACTCCGTCGCCGCCGAAGTAGCGGGACGGGCCCCGGGCGGCGAAGGCGCACGTACCGGGGGCCGATACCTCCAGGGCCGGGGTGACGTCATCGAGGGCCGCAACGACCGGCTCGAAGGAGCGGGCCTCGGTGGCGAGGTCGCGCTCGCGCACCACCAGATCGGCGCACCGGGCCGCCGCGGTCCGCACCCGGAGCCCCGGGACCACACCGTGGCGACGAGCCGCCACCGAGGCGGACACGACGCGGCCCGCCGCCACCACAGCCACCGGCTCGGTGAGCGGGTACCCCAGGGCCACCACCGGCCAATGGGCACAGCAGGCAACCAGCGTGCGGACCGGGGCGGTCATGCCACGATCGCCGCAGCCCCGTTGCCGGGAAGCGCCGCTCCGGGAACTGCCGCGTCACCGAGCGCCGGGGCGACCGGATCCGCCGCGGCGGCAGGCAACCGGTCGGACCGATCCTCCGCCAGGACCGGCGAACCGTCCGGACCGGGCAGCAGCAGATCCACCGAGCGTGGCCGGCCCGCCGCGCCGCGCCCCTGAACCTCCACCGATACGCGGCGGGAACACAGCAGGCCCCAGCCGTCCCCCAGACCGCGCCAGCGCGACGAGACGACCCGCAGGCGCACGTCCGCACCGCGCAGATCGCTCGCCCTCCCGCTCGACGACCTCGCCCCGCCCGGCCACACGCCGGCGCCGTGCGACCCGTCACCGCCCAGGCGGATCAGGATCGATCCCCGCTCCCGCAGCCGGGCCGCCAGCCGGCGATGATCGACCGCCCCGAGCCTGATCCCCGATCCCAGCAGCACGATGTCCACCGAACCCACCAGCGCGGCGACGGCCTCGGCGGCAGCGCGAGGTTCCGCAGCGGCAACCACCAGGAGGCGTTCGAGCACCATTCCGGCCTCGGCCGCGGCGGCGAGACCGAGACCCTCCTCCCCCACCACCGCGGTCCACGAGCCGGCCGCGGACGGGCCGGCGGCAACGGCGAACGCCAGCGAAGTCGCACCGGCGCCCTCGGTGGAGATCACCCACCCTCTCTGCAGATCACCACCGGGAAACAAGTCCCGCAGCGGGGCCAGCACCGGCAGGGTCCGCTCCCGGGCACCCACGAGCGGGGCGACCCGCTTGCCGAGGAGCCGCAGGTGCTCCCGCCCACTCCCCGGCACCCCACCGGACGCGGGCCCCGTCGTGTTCCTGTACTGCGAGTGATCCCGCCCACTCCCGGGCACCCCGCCGGCGGCCATGTTCTCCGGGGCGTTCTCCCGACCGGACATCCGACCAGTATCGAACATCTGTTCGTATCTGGCAAATCGGCAGCGTCCTGACAGCCCACGCTCTCCGCGGCTGCTAGGCAATGCCCGAGATCTCGCCCCTACGTCATTCCGGCGCAGAGCCTGTCCCGAACTCCATCCGGGGTGGAATCCACGCGTGCGCGTCTCCGGCCTCCCCGGCCGCGACCCCCGCAGGGCTCAGGCGATCTCGGTGGACTTCTGCTCGGGAGTCGCGCCGCCGGCGACAGCGGCGGCATCGGGGCGGCGGGATACGTGTCGCAGCACCAGCGGGTAGCCGACGACGGCGATGGCGGAGAAAATGAACCACTGCGCGGCGTAGCCGAGATGGGGACCCTCGGTCGGTGCGGGCAGCGCCACCATCAACGGGTAGTCACCGGGAGCCGGGTCCTGGCTGTTGAGCTGCAGGTAGAAGCGGTGCACCGGGTAGTCCACCTGAGCGGCATAGCGCTCGATGTCCGGGCGCGCCAGGCTCGCCAGGCGCCCGCCGGCCGGATCGGCCACGCCGAGGCCGGAGCGCTGCTCGCTGACGCGCACGACGCCCCGGACGACCACCTCACCGTCCGGCACGGGCGTCGGCGGCCGCGCCCCCGGATCGGGCGAGGACTGCGGCCCCCATCCCCGGTTGACGACGAGGGCCGGACCGTCGTCGACCACCAGCGGGGTCAGCAACCACACGCCGGGGAGGCCACCCAGAGTGCGGTTCCGCACCGCCACCTCATCGGCGACCCGGTAGCGCCCGGTGGCCTCGACCACCCGGTACTCCACATCCTCGGGACCGCCGGCGGCAGGGATCTCCGCAGCCAGTACACCCACCGACACCACGGCGGCGGCCGAGCGCTCGGCCTGCAGCGCGTTCAGATCACGCCGCTCCTCCAACCGCCGCAGCTGCCAGAACCCCAGGTTGATCATCACCACAATCAGCGCCAGCACCAGCACGTGCGACACCACCCACCAAGGCCGCAGGAACCGCCGCATGCCCGCCAGTATGCCGGAGCTTCCCTCTGGCTTGGAGCGATTGTCGGGAGACGATTGCCACCTCGAGCGCTACCGCGACAGCCGGGTAGTGCACGCTGTTGCCTACCGCCTGCTCAGGAGTACGCCAGAACGACTGCTCACCCAACCGAGGATCCCGACCTTCCTTGCATCCTCGATCGCAGCGGTTTCAGCACGCGCCCCACGAGACCCGGGACACCAGATCATGAAGCGAAGCGCTTGACGAGCTTGTCGAGTGTGGTGGCGATGGAGTCTTCGATGAGCTCGTCGCTGATCAACCACATGGTCAGGCGCCGGAATCGGATGCGACGGTAATCGACCGACTCGGTTACCCGAGTGCCGCCCTCGGTGGGCTCCAACTCATAGCGCCAGCGATTCTCGACCCGATGACACCAGGCGATACGCCGGTTCTCCTCGTACTCCACGACCCTGCTGGTGATCCAGTAGGGAACGCCGAACGCCTTCATGGCCATCGTGAATTTCGAGCCCAGTTGCATGGGTCCCCGGCCGGCGACGAGCCTCTGCACGGTTCCGGAGCCGTCCATCTCGACATGGCGGGCCGGGTCGGCCAGCAGGGCGAAGATCTCCTCGGGCGCCGCGGGAACCACTCGGCTGGCGGTGAAGAGTTGCTTGCTCATGGCAAAGCGACTCTCAGCCTCGTGTCCGGATCAGGGTGGCGAATCTTGAAGCCCGGATGAAACGAGCCTAGATGAGGTCCGGGACAGATTGTGGAGAAATTCCACCCGTTCAGCAGGGCGGTGGCTGGAAGCCGCCGCGGACCTCTGCGAGGAGTTCGGCGAACTGGATTGTGGTCTGGTCGTCGAGGTAGTCGCCGATGATCTGGACGTTCACCGGCAAGCCGTCCGGTGTGGTTCCGATGGGTGCGCTCGTGGCGGGCAGGTAGGCGGTTGTGGCGAGTGCGATCCAGGAGAAGTGGTCGGTGTAGAGGCGTCGCTCGCCGTCGACCCGGAGCGATCTCGTGTAGAGGTTGCCTCTCGTGTTGTGGTGCGGCGCCGCGAACGCTGCGACCGGTGTGAGGAGCACGTCGATGTCGCTGAAGAGCCTGCGGCACGCCCAGCGCAGCCTCATCCGGCGTTCGTTGAGATCGAGCCAGTCGTGATGCGAGAGGCCGGTCCCGGTTCGTGTGCCGGACCGCACCGGGTCACGGTTCAGGCCGAGCCGCTCGCTCAGTCTCGTAAGAGGGCTGGCCGCTGTTGCGAGATACCGGACCGGCGCCGGCAGTCTGTCGGTGAACATCGACATCAGGAGCGGGGCGTAGATCCCCAGTACTTCGTCAAGGGTGAAGGGGATCTCGATCTCCACGACGTTCGTCTTGGGCCGGAGCACGTCGACGGTCGCCTCGAGTTCAGCGCGTACTGCGCCCTCCAGGGGTGACCGGGGATCGTCGAACCAGTAGGCGACGCGCAGATCCTTCAGGGCGCGCCCACGTGGTGGAGGCAGTTCGAGGTTCCATCCGCTCGCGCTCAGCGTGCCGGCGCCGGCCATCAACCGGAGCGCGAGGCCGAGGTCCTGGGGCGAGCGCGCCATCGGGCCGGCCACCATCAGGTCGGGAGCCGCGAGTGCCCCGGGGGGACCTGGAATGTGTCCGCGCAGCGGGATGATGCCATGGGACGACTTGTGGCCGTACACGCCGCAGAAGTGTGCCGGTATGCGGATAGAGCCGGCGATGTCGCTCCCGACCTCGAGAGGGACGAGTCCAGCGGCCAGAGCGGCAGCAGCGCCTCCCGAGGAGCCACCCACGGTTCGCTCCGGATCCCAGGGGTTCCGGGTCAGGCCGTAGACGGCGTTGTAGCTCTGCCAGTCACTGGCGAACAGAGGAACGTTGGTCTTGCCCAAGACAATGGCCCCGGCCTTGGTGAGACGCTCCACCGCCACAGCGTCGCTCTCCGGTGTGTGGTCGCGGAACTCCGGCGCTCCGCAGGTCGTTACCAGGTCTGCGGTCTCGAACGAATCCTTGACCGTGATCGGCAGACCCTGGAGTGGGCCGACAGGTTCGCCGCCGGCCAGCGCCGCATCCGCGGTGATCGCCTTCGAACGCGCTCGTTCGAAGCTGGTGGCCACCACGATGTTGAGTCGAGGATTCAGGGCCTCGATGCGTGCAATCGCCTCATCGACAAGCTCAACAGCGCTGACGTCACCATCACGCAGGGCAGACACACACTCGGTGGCGGACCAATACCGACTATCGCCCACAGCCTGCCTCTCGAGGGGGACCACCACTGCCGGCCGGGACAACACACCGGCTTGCAGTCGGCCCTAAAGCAGGGACGCAACCGGTCCGGGGCACGATCCAGCCACTCTACGTACAGATCGGCGAGACACGTCGTCTGCGACTGCTTGGTCGTGACGTCCCTAAGCGTCGCGGATTCAGAGTGACGTGGTGCCTGGGTTTCGAGAGACCAGCTTGCTTGGCCGCGGGAAGTGGAGGTGGGCGGACTCGAACCGTCCAACCAACGCCCAGGACAGAACCCATTAGGTGGGTTCGCTGCTGGTGCATTGCCACGAACGTTCCCACGCGCTCCGCGAGATTGCTTCAGCGAGAGTTGGCTCGAGTCGATGCCGATGCTTGTCTTCGTGCCCGTGGGACCGGCTACAGGCCCAGGAGGGGTTCCAGGCCGACGGTGAGGCCGGGTCGGCGGGCGATGGTGCGGACGGCCAGCAGCGTTCCCGGCATGAAGGAGGACCGGTCGTAGGAGTCGCAGCGGATCGTGAGGGTCTGGCCCTGCGTGCCGAGGATGACCTCCTGGTGGGCCACGAGACCCGCCAGGCGAACCGCGTGCACCCTTATCCCCCCGGGGCCGCTGCCGCCGCGGGCGCCGGGTAGGACCTCGGTGCGGGTCGGATCGGGATTCCACTCCGCCGAGGCACCGGCCATGCGCCGGGCGGTCATCATGGCGGTGCCCGATGGGGCGTCCACCTTGGCGTCGTGGTGCAGCTCGATCACCTCGGCGCTCTCGAACAGCGGCGCCGCCTTCTCGGCGAAGTGCATCATCAGCACCGCCGAGATGGCGAAGTTGGGTGCGATGATGCAGTTACTGCGATCGAAGAGCGCGGCGAAGCGCTCCATGTCGTCGGTCGTGAACCCGGTCGTCCCGACCACGGCGTGGACGCCGTCGGCTGCCAGGCGCGCCAGGTTCGTGCGGGCGGAATCCAGGACCGTGAAGTCCACCGCCACCTCGGCGCCGGCCTCGACCAGCGCGTCCGGCGACGCCGCGACAGTGACACCGGCCTCCCCGGAGTCGGGTTCGAGGCCACCGACGAGTTCGACCAGCCGCACACCCGACGCCGCCGGATCCACGGCCGCGACAAGATCCATGTCGGTCGCGGCCGCCACGGCAGCGCACACGGTGCGGCCCATCCGGCCCGCCGCGCCGAGCACTCCGACGCGGATCACCGGCTCGCCGGCTCCCCGGAGCGCGCCGAGCAAGCCGCCCGCACATGCAGGTCCGGCCGCTGGACGATGGATTCCGGCGTCCGCCGGAATGACGGAAGAGAGACCCGCAGCATCATCCAGCAGTCTCCCGGCCGACGCGGATCACAGGCTTGGCGAGCCCCAGCCGGAGCGGTGCCCGATCGCCTCAGTTGCGCCGGCGGCGCGGACGGCTCGGCGGGTCGCCGGGACCGAGATCGCCGAAGTCGGCGGCGGCCACCTGGTCGAACTCCTCCGCGAAGGACACTTCCTCGATGCCGGGCGTGCTCGGCGATGCGGATCTCTCCGACCGCGATCCCTGGCGATCCCGACCGCGATCACGGCCACCGTCACGACCGCCATCACGGCCACCGTCACGACCGCGGTCACGACCACCGTCACGGCCACCATCACGACCGCGGTCACGATCGCCGTCACGTCCACCGTCACGACCGCGGTCACGACCACCGTCACGGCCGCCGTCGCGACGCTCCCCGCCGCCGTCACGGCGGGACCCGGAACGCCGATCGGACGCATCGCGGGCCGGCCTGTCGCGCGGTGCACGATCACCGGCGCCGGAATCCTCGCCGCCGGAATCGTCACCGACGGGGATGAGGCTGATCCGGTTGTTGCCGTCGACCTGGTCCACCCGGACGGTGATCTCGTCCTCCAGCGCCAGAACCTCCTCGACGCGCTCCAGGCGGCGCCCGCCGCCCAGCTTCGAGATGTGCACGAGGCCGTCGCGGCCCGGCAGGATGTTCACGAACGCGCCGAACCCGGTGATGTTCACGACCCGGCCCACATAGACGGCGCCCAGCTCGACCTCCGGCGGGAACACGATGGCGCGGATCCGCTCCTCGGCGGCGGCCACCGCGGCCCGGTCGGTGGCGGCGATGGCGACCCTGGCCCCGCTGTCGTCCTCGTCCACCATGATCTCCGCGCCGGTCTCGTCCTGGAGGGCGTTGATGACCTTGCCCTTGGGGCCGATGACCTCGCCGATCTTGTCGGTCGGGATCTCGAAGCTGAGGATCTTGGGAGCCGTCTCGCCCACGTCGGCGCGGGGCCCGTCGATGGCGCCGCGCATCACTTCGAGGATCTGCATCCTTGCGTCGCGGGCCTGGTCCAGAGCGCCGGCCAGAACCGAGGCGGGAATGCCGTCGATCTTGGTGTCGAGCTGCAGCGCCGTGACGTAGTCCGCGGTGCCGGCGACCTTGAAGTCCATGTCACCGAAGGCGTCCTCCGCGCCGAGGATGTCGGTGAGGGCGACGTAGCGGTCGCCCTCGTTGATGAGGCCCATGGCGATGCCCGCCACCGGTGCGGCGATCGGAACGCCGGCGTCCATCAGCGAGAGGCTGGAGGCGCACACCGAGGCCATCGAGGAGGAGCCGTTGGAGGCGAGCACCTCCGACACCAGCCGGATGGTGTACGGGAACTCCTCGATCCCCGGGATCACCGGCAACAGCGCCTTCTCGGCGAGGGCGCCGTGGCCGACCTCACGCCGGCGCGGCCCCCGCATGAACCCGGCCTCGCCGGTGCAGAAGGGCGGGAAGTTGTAGTGATGCAGGTAGCGCTTGCGCTCGGTGGGGTCGATGCCGTCCACGATCTGGTCCATGCGCTGCGTGCCCAGGGTGGTGACGTTGAGGACCTGCGTCTCGCCCCTCTGGAAGAGTCCCGAACCGTGGGTCATGGCGATGACGCCCACGTCCGCCGAGAGAGGACGGATGTCGGTGGTCTCCCTGCCGTCGATGCGTCGCCCCTCGGCGAGGATCCGCTCCCGCACGATGGTCTTGGAGAGCGAGCGGACGGCCGACTTGGCCTGCTGCTCGACCCCCTCGACGTCCGGCAGGCGCTCGGCCACCGCGGCGATGATCTGCTCGGCCGCCTCACGCTCCGCGGCGAGGCGTTCCGCCTTGTCCGCTATCTCGAGAGCCGCAGACAGCGGCCCGCGGCCGAATTCGGCGACCGCTTCGGCGATGGCGGCGTCGCAGTCGGCCAGCAACTCGTGGTCCATGGTGGGCTTCACGCCTGCCGTGGCGATGAGCCGCCGCTGGAGCGCAACCGCCTCCGTCACCCACTGCTTGGACTCCTCGAGCCCTTCGGCCAGGACCGCCTCGTCCACCTTCGGGGCGCCCGCCTCGTAGTGGCCCACCGAGCCCGGCGTGCCCGCGGCCTCGACCATCATCACCGCAACGTCGCCATCGGCAAGCACCCGCCCGGCGACGACCATCTCGAAGGTGCACCCGTCGGCCTCGGGATAGGTGGGGTGTGGGATCCACCGACCCTCGGCGGTGTACCCGAGGCGCACAGCGCCGATGGGGCCGCCGAAGGGGATCCCCGAGATGCCCAGGGCCGCCGATGCGGCGTTGAGCGCCAGCACGTCGTACGGGTTGTGCTGGTCGGCTCCCAGCACCATGCCGACGACGTGGACATCGTTGCGAAAGCCGTCGGGGAAGGCGGGCCGCAGCGGCCTGTCGATGAGGCGGCAGGCCAGGGTGGCCTGCTCGCTGGCCCGACCCTCACGCCGGAAGAACGAGCCGGGGATCTTCCCGGCGGAGAACATGCGCTCCTCGATGTCGACGGTCAGGGGGAAGAAGTTGGCGCCCTCCCGCGGGCTCTCGGATGCCGTGGCGGTGACGAGGACCTCGGTCCGGCCGAGCCGCCCGAGGACCGCTCCTCCGGCCAGTGCGGCCATGCGACCGGTCTCGAGGCTCATCTGCTTGTCATCGGTCCCGCCGATCGGGCTCGAGACGGTGATTGCCTCACCCATAGTTGATTCCTTTCGGATAGATCACGGAAGGCATCCGCTGCCCGCACGCGGGGACAGAGGCCCTCTTCGAGCCACCGGATGACCGGCCCGATGGCCGGGGTGCTCTGGAGATGTGCCTGCGCGAAGTGTCTGTGGTTGTCAGCGACGCAGGCCGAGCTTGGTGATCAGAGCGCGGTAGCGCTCCACGTCCTCGCTCCGGAGATAGTCGAGCAGCCGCCGACGGCGACCCACCAGCATCAGAAGACCACGACGGCTGTGGTGGTCCTTCTTGTGCGCCTTCAGGTGCTCGGTGAGATGACTGATGCGATCGGTCAGAAGAGCCACCTGAACCTCGGTGGAGCCCACGTCGGCGTCATGCCGACGATGCTTTTCGATCGTGTCGGCCTTCGGAGGCAGATGTTCGGCCATGTTCCCCGGCGGTCCGCACGGCGCGGACCGGTTCCAACTCGGTGCGTGTGATTCCGCGTAATCGTTTCTGCGTTGCACCGTCAGGCTATCGCTCCGGTGCACCCGCTCCACCACCGGCCGGGGGCACCCCTCACGTCCCGCCGGCCGCAGCCAGGACGACCATGGGACGGAGTTCGTCGCCGCGGCGCTCATACATCGCCAGCAGCGATCCGGACGCATCCAGCACCGCCAGGGGGCCCTGATCCTCCAACCCGGTGGCAGGAAGGCGACGACCGTGAGCCACCGCACTCGCCGCCGCCTCGCCGACGGTCAACGTGGCGTAGTCCCGCATGCCGGCGGCCGGCGCCAGGACCTCCAGCTGCTCCAGCGGCCGCGCCTCGGAGACCGTGAACGAGCCGACCGCGGTCCGCCGCAGCGACGTGAGGTGGGCACCACCGCCGAGCGCCGCACCCCAATCGGCGGCGAGAGTGCGCACGTACGTGCCCGACGAGCAGGCCACCGCGAACGTGGCGCTGGGCCTGGCCCCGGGAGCGAAGCCGGTCATCTCGAGACTTCGGACGTGAACCGTGCGCGGCTCCCGAGGCACCGTGCGCCCCTCCCGCGCCAGTTCGTGCAGGCGCCGGCCGCCCACCCTGACCGCCGACACCATGGGCGGGATCTGCTCGATCTCGCCGACGAGGCCGGCCCGCGCCGCACCGGCACGCTCCTCGGTCAGGTCGGACATGTCCCACGTGCCGACCACCCGACCGGCCGCATCGCACGTGTCGGTGGCAGCGCCGAAGACGACCGTCGCCTCGTAGGTCTTGCCGAGCGCCGTCAGGAACCGGAGCAGGCGCGTGGCGCGCCCCACCCCGAGAATCAGGACGCCGGTGGCATCGGGATCGAGGGTGCCCGCATGGCCCACCTTGCGGATCCCGAGCAGGCGCCTTGCCCGCGCCACCACGTCGTGCGAGGTGCATCCCGGCTCCTTGTCGATCACCGCGAAGCCCTCACGGCGATCTTCCCGGGTCGTCACGGCGCGGGAGCGTCCTCGTCGGCCGGCCGCGCCGGGGGATCGTCCGCACCGTGCGTCTCGTGGCGGAGGGAGCGCAGGATCTCCTCCACCCGAGCGCCGGCGTGCATGCCCTCATCGGGGTGGAACCGCAGGCTCGGCACCCGGCGAACGTGCGCCTGGCGACCCACCGCCGACTGGAGCCGGCGCCGGTGGCGGCCCAGGACCTCCACCGCAGCCGCCTCGAGGTCGGGATCCAGATCGACGGTGGAGAAGTACACGTCGGCGAACGCCAGGTCGCGGTCCACCTCCACGCCCGTGATCGTCACGAAGGCCAAGCGGTCGTCGTCGATCCGGGTCAGCTCGTCGGCCAGAATCTCGCGAAGCAGCTCCCCCAGCCGATCCCCGCGCTCGAACCCGCGCCGCCGTGTGGCCATGTCAGTCGGTCTCCAGCCAGTAGCGGCGGACCTCAATCACCTCGATGTCCGGCTGCGCCCACACGAACCGTTCCACGTCGTCCAGCAACTGGGCCGGGACCGAGACCGACCCGCTGACCACGGCGACGCCGAGAGCCGCACGCTGCCAGAGATCCTGGTGGGACACCTCGGCGACCGACACGCCGAAGCGGCGCTGCAGGCGCTCCAACAGTGGGCGCAGCACGGACCGCTTCTCCTTCAGGGAGCGGGAGCCCGGAAGGCGGACATCCAGAATCATCGCAGCCACGGTCGCCTCGCTCAGGGTGACCTCCCGCCGAGCTAGGTGGGGAGAACCTCGCGTTCGTCGAAGGTCTCGATGACGTCCCCGGACTTGAGGTCCTGGAAGTTGGACAGGCCGATGCCGCACTCGAATCCGGCGCGTACCTCGGCGACGTCGTCCTTGAACCGCCGGAGCGAGCGGATCTCCCCCTTCCAGATGACGGTGCCCTCGCGCAGGAAGCGCACCTTCGAGCCGCGGGTGATGACCCCGTGCTGTACGTAGCACCCCGCAACCGCGCCCACGCCGCGGATCCGGAACACCTCGCGCACCTCGGCCTCGCCGGTGACGTGCTCCTCGTAGCTGGGTGCCAGCAGGCCCAGCAGCGCGGCCTGGACGTCGTCGATGATCTGGTAGATCACCTCGTACGTGCGGATCTCCACCTGCTCGACGTCGGCGAGCGCCCGCGCCTTGCGGTCGGGGCGGACGTTGAATCCGATGATGGTCGCCCCGGCGGTGGCCGCCAGTTGGATGTCGTTCTCGGTGATGGCGCCCACGGCTCTGTGCACGAAGATCATCTTCACGTCGTCGCGCTCGATCTTGCGCAACGCGTCGATCACGGCCTCGAGGGAGCCGTTCATGTCGGCCTTCACGATGAGCTTCAGCGTGGCCGTCTCGCCCGCCTGGATCTCCTGGAAGATGTCCTCCAGCCGGCCACCACTGGCGACGACCGACAGGTCGCGGCCCAGGCCGGCGATCCGCTGCCAGTGCTCGCGCGTGCTCGCCACGCGCGCCGCGATCTTCTCGCTGGGGGCCACCGCGAAGGTGGCGCCTGCCGACGCCGGTGCCGACAGTCCCAGCACGCGGATCGGGCTGCCGGGCGTCGCCCTGTCCACCTGCTCGCCCCGGTCGTTGATGAGGGCCCGCACCCGGCCCCAGGCCGCGCCCGCCACGACCGGTTCACCGACCTGCAGGCAGCCGTCCTGGACCAGCAGGGTCGCCACCGGCCCGCGCCCGACATCCAGATGCGACTCGAGCACGACACCCTCGGCCCGCCCGTCGGGGTGGGCCCGCAACTCCTCCAGCTCGGCAACCACCAGGATGTGTTCCAGGAGGTCCTCGATGCCGGTGTTCTGGAGCGCCGAGACCTCGACGGTGACCGTGTTGCCACCCCACTGCTCGGGAACGAGATCCTGCTCCGCCAGCTGCTGCATCACCCGGGTGGGGTTGGCGTTGGGCCTGTCGATCTTGTTCAGCGCCACCACGATCGGCACCTCGGCCGCGTTCGCGTGGCTGATCGCCTCGAGCGTCTGGGGCATCACCCCATCGTCGGCCGCCACGACCAGGACCACGATGTCGGTGGCATCGGCGCCGCGTGCCCGCATCGCCGTGAAAGCCTCGTGGCCGGGCGTGTCGATGAACGTGATCCGATGGCCGTTGCGGCGCACCTGGTAGGCACCGATGTGCTGGGTGATGCCACCCGCTTCGCCGGTGGCGACGTCGGTGTTGCGAATCTGGTCCAGCAGCTTGGTCTTGCCGTGGTCCACGTGACCCATGACCGTCACGACCGGCGGGCGAACCTCGAGATCCGTGCCCTCGCCGCGGTCGATGGCCAGGAGCGCCTGTAACTCCGACTCCTTCTCCTGACCCGGGTCGACCAGCCGAACCTCGGCACCCAGGTCGGCGGCGAAGAGTTCGATCATCTCGTCGGGCAGCGACTGCGTGGCGGTCACCATCTCGCCGTTCTGCAGCAGGAATCGCACGACATCGGCGGCCGTCCGGTTCAGCTTCGGGCCGAGATCCTGAGGCGTGCAGAGACGCTCCACCACGACTTCCCCCGTCGGCACGGGAGCGTCCTCCGGCGTATAGCTGGGGACGTCCACGGGCTGCAACTCCTCGGCGAAACGGCGGCGGCGGCGGGTCTTGCGTCGTCTCTGCGGCTGGCGCCCCAGGCCGCCCCGTCCAGGCCCCCGGCCCCCGGGCGGGCCAGGTGGCCCGCCGCCGGGCGCGCGCGGTGCGCCTGCGGCCGGTGATCGTGGGGCTCCTGTCGATGGGGCCCGAG
>JAGWAL010000011.1 GCA_021296415.1 Acidimicrobiia bacterium
AGGAGGACCATCACCACCACCACGTGGCGGCGAAGGCCTGAATCGGGCGCCCCTACCGTCATTCTGCGGTAGGGCACGAATTCGGCAACCGGCCCGGGGCGCCAAGCGGCTCCCGGGCCGTTGCGCGTCCCGAGTCGCCACTTCAGACGACAGTGCGGATCGTTGCCCGTTCGTCGGTGCCGAGGTAGGAGGCAATCACGGCGGGATCGGCGCGCAACTGGTCGGGTGTTCCCACCGAGATCACCGAGCCGGCCTCGAGGCAGTACATCCGATCCGAGATGCCCATCACCAGCGGCACGTCGTGCTCGATCACCACCACTGCCGCCGCGAGTTCGGTCTGCACCTCCTTGATCCTGGGTCCGAATTCCTCGGTCTCCCGCTGGGACAGTCCTCCGGTCGGTTCGTCCAGCAGGAGTACACGCGCGCCGCTGGCCAGCATGCAGCCCAACTCCACCACGTGGCGCGTGCCGGTGGACAACTCGGAGACGAAGTAGCCGGCGAAGTTCCCCAGGCCGAGGTAGTCCACCAACTCGCTCGCCTCGGCCCGCTTCTGGCGCTCGGCGGCGGGGGACGGCGGGATCCCCAGGAGGGACGGCACCAGGAGCGAGCGCCGGCGTGCCTCCAGCGCCACCATCAGCGTCTCCAGCACCGTCAGATCCGGGTAGAGGCGGGCGGACTGGAAGGTGCGGCCCATGCCGCGGCGATGCCGCTCATGGGCGCTGAGGCCGGAGACGTCCTGCCCCAGCACCTCGACGGCACCGGATGAGGGGACGAACCCGCTGACCGCGTTCATGAGGGTCGACTTCCCGGCCCCGTTCGTGCCGATGAGCCCCACCAGCTCGCCGCCGTGCACCTCGAAGTCCACCTCCCGCACGGCCCGGTTTCCCCCGAAGCTGACACTGAGGGTCTGGGTGCGCAGCCAGACCGGAGAATCCGGGACGACCGGTCTCCGGGGCGTCGCGAATGCCGTGACCGGGACTGCCGCGGGCCTCGGCGGCGAAGCTCGGGCGCCGAAGCGGGAGCGGCTGATCTTGTGCAGCAGAGCGTCGCGTCCGTTGTAGAGGAACTGCACGAGGCCGCCCGGCAGGTAGAGCAGCAGCAGCAGCAAGCCGATGCCCGACGTGAGGAGACGGATCGACTCCGGAGGTGCGGTGGGGTCGAAGATTGCCGGGATCCCCTTGACCCAGAGCACTCCCAGGAACGGTCCCGCGATCGAACCGAGCCCGCCGATGACCGAGATCGCCACGACGTCGATGGAGAACCCCGGTGCGAACGTGTTGGCGGGGCTGAGGTTCTCCTGCAGGGTCCCGTAGAGGGCTCCCGCCAGGGCCGCCACCCCGCCGGCGATGGCGAAACCCATGATCTTCATGCGGGTGACCGACACCGTGCTGGCCGCGGCCATCTCCTCGTTCTCGCGCACGGCAAGCAGCGATCGGCCGATGCCCGTGTGTCGCAATCTCGCCAGCAGCACCGTCACGACGATCAGGAACCCCAGGCAGAGGAAGTAGAACGACTTGCGGGATGCGCCGAAGTCGAACGGACCCAACACCGGCTCGGCGACGGGCCGGACAGCCGTGGTGCCACCGGTGAAGACATCCTGAGCGAGGATCCAGTTGGCCGAGGCCACGGCGAAAGCCAGCGTGGCCACGGCCAGGAACAGGCCGCGCACCCGCAGCGCGGGAACGCCGATGATCAGCGCCGCCAGCGCGCCGATCAGCGTGCACAGCACCACCGCCGTGCCCCAGTTCAACTGCAGCGACAGGTCGAAGGCGTTGAGCGGGATGGGGATGTCGTGTCCCTTGGTCAGCGCAACCAGGCAGAACGCTCCCAGGCCCACGAACGCGAACTGGCCCAGGGAGATCTGTCCCGCCCAGCCGGTCAGCAACGTCAACGAGAGAGCCACCATCGTGTGGATGAGGATCCCCGTCCAGAGCCACAGGGAGGTGGGTGAATCAAGCAGCCAGCCGAGCAGCCCGAGGAACAGGAAGATGCCGCCCAGCCCGATGGTTCCCAGGTGACGCACGATCGCCAGGTGGCCGAACTCTCGCGGCACCGCCCGCAGCTTGGGGGACAACGACCATCCGGCCTCGTCGCGGCGGGCGCGCACCGCGAACAGCACCGCCACCACCACGGCGCCGAACAGGAACAGGTCCACGATCGAGCGGTTGGCCGACGCCACGTTGTCCCGCACGATCTTCTCGACGATGCCCACGCAGACGCCTCCCACCAGCGTCATCGGCAGCGAGCGCATCCTGGCGATGAGGCTGACGACGAGGGCCCGCAGCAACAGGGGAGGCGCCAGGGCGGCGCTGCCGGTCTGCGCGGCGCTCACCCCCTCCAGCGGCGCGAAGAACACGGCGGTCGCGGCCGAGAGCGACCCGGCGATGCCCCAGAGCGCCGTGGAGATCCGGCGCGTGGGGATCCCGTAGGTCCGAGCGGTCTCGGGATTGGCAGCGGCGGCGCGCGCTGCCAGGCCGAATCGGGTCCAGTGCAGCACCAGACCGAGGAGGCCCACCATCACCGGTACGGCGATGATGACGATGAGTTCCCGGCCCAGGATCCGGAGATCGTCGGTGACCTGCCAGCGCAGATCGAAGGGCGGCGGGATGGGGCCGGGCCGCAGGACCGCCGGCAGGTTGATCCTGGCGAGGACCAGCAACTGGCCGACGCCGATGGTGGCGATGAGCAGAACCAGCCGCGACGACTGCGAGAGCCTCCGGATGACCGTCAGCTCGATGGCGCCGCCGACGATGAAGCCGCCCACGATCGCCACGGCGAACGCCATCCACCAGTTCAACCCGTATCCGGCCAGCATCAGCACGAAGGTGGCGGCGCAGAGCGCGCCCACGTCGGCATGCGCGAAGTTCAGGATCCCGCTACCGCGATAGACGAGTACGAATCCGGCGGCGAGGGCGGCGTAGGTGAGCCCCGTGACGCCGCCGATGAGGAGGTCCTGCTGCGAGACACCCCAGCCCATGACCTCGATCACGGCCGGACTGCCCCCTCAGCGGCCGGGTCCTCCTCCGGTGCGCCCAGGAAGGCCGCGCGCAGCAGGTCGTGACGCTGTTGTAGCTCCTCCGAGCGCCCCTCGAAGATGATCCGGCCGTTCTCGAGGAACATGGCCCGGTCGGCGAGGTCCAGGGCCAGGCTCACGGACTGCTCGACCACCAGCATCGTCCGGCCGTGCTCGCGGAGCCGCGCCAGCGCCCCGAGCAATTCCTGCACCACGATGGGCGCCAGCCCGAGACTCAGCTCGTCGATCAGCAGCACCTCGGGGCGGTGCTGCAGCACCATCGCCAATGCCAGCATCTGCCGCTGACCGCCGGACAGGTCCCGAGCGGGATCCTCGAGACGGCCTGCCAGCGCGGGGAAGACGGCGAGCACCTCGTCGCGCCGCTCCAGAATCTCCGCACGCCGCAGATCGGCACCGATCAGGGCGGCTCGGAGGTTCTCGCCGACGCTGAGTGGGGCGAAGGTGCCCTCACCGCCCCGCAGCTGCACCATTCCGTGGCGGAACCGGGTCTCGGGTTCGCTGAAGGTGATGTTGCGCCCGCCGAGGCGCACGGCGCCCCCAGTGGGCACCAGCAGCCCGCCCAGGGCGCGCAACAGCGTGGTCTTGCCCGCTCCGTTGGCGCCCAGCAGCGCAACCGTCTCGCTGCGCGCCAGCGAGAAACTGACGCCGAACAGCACCCGCACATGGCCGTATCCGGCGGAGAGGTTGCGGACCTGCAGCATCGGGGATGCCCGCGACGGGGACTGCACTGCAGAAAGTCTGCCCCATGGGGAGGGGTCGGTCCCGAATGCCGAGCGGACAGCCGTCCAGGGGACGGCCCGACGGCGTGACGGGCACGGTGAACGTCTGCTCCACAAGTGTTGTAGAACCGTGGTCTCGTCTATGTTGAGTCGTCGTGGGACAGGAGCTCCGATTCGGGCGCTCGATGGCCGTGGCGCTGGCGGTGCTGCTGACAGCAGCGGCGTGTGGGGAGGGGGACGGAACGCCCGCCGCCATCTCCGCTGAGCCGCAGGCGCCGGGGGCACCCGCCTCCAGCGGCGCGGCGACGGAGGGAGCCACCTCCACCGGCGCTGCCGGCGAGGACGGCGCCGTCGGTGGCAGCGACCCTGCGGTCGATCCCCCGGCTCCGACGGACCGCGCGCCGGCCGCAGGCGCCGAGACCGTCGAGCCCGAGGCGACCGTGCCCACCGGCGACGCGGGAGCCGAGACTCCGGCTCCCGGCGACGTGGCGCCCGGCGAGATCCCCGCCAACGTCTACGCCGACCCCCGCGGCGGCGTCTTCACCGAGTTCCAGCGGGGCTTCGACCGGGACCATCCCTTCGGCTCGCTGGACGCCTTCTGCGTCCCCCACGGCGAACCGGCCGAGCCGCGGCGAGCCACCGACAGCGGCATCGGCGCCGACACGATCACGTTCGTGCACGTACGCACGAAGATCGAGGAGATCGCGGACATGGGATTCGCCGCACCCGTCGGCGACACCGCCGACATGTTCGACACGTTCACCCACATCGTCAACGACCGCTGCGGCGGCGTGTGGGGGCGCAAGATCGACTTGCGGCTGGTGGAGGTCGCCGCCCTGGGCGTCGGCGGTACCGACATCGACACGCTGCGCAACGCCGCCTGCATCGAGGCCACCGAGGATCACGAGGCCGTCATCCTGCTGAACTCCACGAGCTTCCAGGGCACGGCCCAACTCTGCGTCACCGAGGAGCACGATTCCGCCCTCATCACCCACCAGGCTCTGCCGGCGGAGTACGTGCGCCGGGGCGGTGGGCGACTGCTCACCACCGCCACCACCCTCGAGGACAACCTGCGCGCTCTGGCCCACTACGCCATCTCGACCGGCGCCTTGGAGGGCCGCCGTGTTGGGATCGTGGCCTCCAACACGCCGGGGGAGGCGGAGGCCACCGAGGCCTCCCTGGTGGCGACGCTCGAGGCGGCGGGTGTGGACGTGCGGTTCTTCGACGTGCTCGACTGCGCCGGCACCTCCGTCTGCATCGGCGGCATGGCCGAGTCGGTGCAGCGCCTGATCGAGGAGGGCGTCGACGTGCTGTTCCCGACGGTGAACGCCCTCTCGCTTCCGGCCTACATCGCGGAGATGGTCACGCAGGGTGTCGCGCCGGGCGACGTGCGGTTCTACAACTCCGACTTCAACAGCCAGGGCAACGAGGTCGTCTCGGGTCTCAACGTCACGTTCGGCGGTGAGGCGGCCGGCGCCCTGTACGACGGCACGGTGCTGCTGGTGCACGGGGACTCGGGGCGCTACCGCCTGACCGAGTACCCCGCCGCCACGGCATTCGACGAGATGTGCATGCGCGAGTACGCCGAAAACTCGGCCACGGGCGAGTACTACGACTCGCGGGACCCCGTCCAGACCAACAAGCACGGCATGGTGGGCCTGGTGTGCAGTGTCTACCGGGTGGCGCTCCGGGGCCTCTACGACGCCGGACCCAATCCCACCCGCGCCGACATCTTCGCGGCGCTGGAGAACCTCGGGCCGGTGGACCTCGTAAGCATGCTGCCGGGATCGCTGACACCCGGCAAGTGGACCATGGGTGACTCCCTGCAGCCCGTGACCTTCCGCTACCCGTGCCCCTTCGAGGGTCTGGGCACCAGCGCCGACACCTGCCACGTGCCGAGTGACTACAGCGAACTGCAGGTCGGCATCAACTAAGTGTGGGATGCCCGGTTTCTTCCGCGGCGCGCCCGTTGGTCTAGCTTGGCGTTCGTGAGAGTCCGATCGGTCGCATGGCGAGCCTGCGCGGCCACACTGGCGACAGGCCTGCTGGCTGCGGCCTGCGGGGGTGGTGAGGCGGAGCCCGCCGCCGGCCCCGTCGCCCCGCCGCCTCCGACCGAAGCCGATGTTGCACAGGACGACAACGGCACGGCCGCCGCTGGTGATGACACGAGTGAGACCGCCGCGACGCCGCCCGCGCCGCAGGCCGCCGACGAGACGGCGACGTTCGAGACGGTGCCCGCGGCCCCCGAGGATTCCGAGGAGGCTCCCGAGGCCGCGGATCCCGGCCCGGAGAGCGCCGAAACCGGCGGCGACGGCGGGCCACCAGCGAACTTCTACGCCGACTCCCGCGGCGGCATCTTCGAGGACTTCCAGCGGGGTTTCAACCGCGACCACCCGTTCGGTTCGCTCGACGCCTTCTGCCTGCCCCACGACCCGCCGGCGGAGGAACGGCGGGCCACCGACGCCGGCATCGGTGCCGACAGCATCACGCTGGTGCACATGCGCTCACAGATCGAAGAGCTCGTGAGCAGCGGTTTCGCCGTTGACGTCGGGGATCCGACGGACATGTTCGACACGTTGACCCGCATCGTGAACGAGCGCTGTGGTGGCGTGTGGGGACGCTGGATCGATCTCCGCCTGGTGGAGGTGTCGGTGCTGGGCGCGGGCGGTGTGGACATCGACACACTGCGCAACGCCGCCTGCATCGAGGCCACCGAGAACCATGACGGCGTCATCGTGATGAACGCCACGACCTTCGCGGGAACCGCCCAGCTCTGCATCACCGAGGAGCACGACTCCGTTCTCATCGGCCATGAGCCCCTGCCGGAGGAGTACCTGCGGCGCGGCGGCGGGCGGCTGTTCACGACCGCCACCACGCTGGAGGAGATCCTCGGCGCCCTGGCCGCCTACGTCGTCGATACCGGCGCCCTCGAGGGCCGCCGGGTCGGTGTCGTGGCCCCGAACACGCCGGGAGAGGCCGAGGCGGTCGAGGGCAGCCTGGTGGCGGCCCTGGAGTCGGCGGGCGTGGACGTGCGGGTCTTCGACGTGCTGGATTGCGCCGGCACCTCCTTCTGCGTCGTCGGCATGGCCGAGTCCGTGCAGCGCCTGGTGGAGGAGGACGTGGACGTACTGTTCCCCACGCTCAACGCCGTCTCGCTGCCGGGCTACATCAACGAGATGGTGACGCAGGGGTTCGCGCCGGGTGACGTGCAGATCTACAACTCCGACTTCAACAGCCAGGGCAACGAGGTGGTGGCCGACCTGATCCTGACCTTCGGCGGCAGCGCGGCCGGCGAACTCTACGACGGGACGATCCTGCTGGTGACCACCGACCAGGGCCGCTTCCGCGATCCGGCCTGGGAACCCTCCGCCTTCGGCGAGATGTGCATGCGGGAGTACCGGGAGAACTCACCGCTCGGCGAGGACTACGACCCGCGCGACCCCGTCGACACCAACAAGTACGGGATCCTGAGCCTCGTCTGCAGCGTCTACCGCGTGGCCCTCCGCGCCCTCTACGACGCCGGCCCCAACCCCGGCCGCGCCGACGTCTTCGCCGCCCTGGAGGACCTCGGCCCGGTGGACCTGGCGTTCATGCTGCCGGGCTCACTCGCCCCCGGCAAGTGGGCGATGGGCGACTCGCTGCAGCCGGTGACGTTCCGCTATCCCTGCCCCGTCGAGGGCCTCGGCACCAGGAACGACATCTGCCTGTTGCCGAGCGACTACAGCGAACTACGGGTAAAGGTCAACTGACCGATCGATGACCCGGCCGACCGTGCCGGCGGGTACCTGCCCGGTTCCCCGGTCAGGGACGCCGCGGAAACTGGCCGAAGTCGGGCGGCGTGCGATTCACGTAGCTGTCCCGGCCGTGCTGGGCCTCGGGGGTCTGGTAGAAGAGCAGCGTTGCGTCGCCGGCAAGCTGCTGGATGCCGGCCAGGCCGTCGTCGGCGGCGTTCATGGCCGCCTTCAGCATGCGCAGGGCCAGCGGTGAGTGCTCCAGCATGCGCCGGCACCAGCGCACGGTCTCGATCTCCAGTTCCTCGAGCGGTACGACCGCGTTGACGAGCCCCATGTCCAGCGCCTCGGTGGCGCCGTACTGGCGGCACAGGTACCAGATCTCCCGAGCCTTCTTCTGCCCCACGTGGCGGGCAAGCAGGCCCGATCCGTAGCCGCCGTCGAAGGAGCCCACCCGCGGCCCGGTCTGGCCGAAGACGGCGTTGTCGGCGGCGATCGTGAGGTCGCACACGATGTGCAGCACGTGCCCGCCACCGATGGCGTAGCCGGCCACCATGGCCACCACCGGCTTGGGGGTGCGGCGGATCTGCACCTGCAGGTCCAGGACGTTGAGGCGTCCGATGCCCTTGCGAGCCACCTCGTCGTCGCCCAGATAGCCGTCGTCGCCCCGGATGCGCTGGTCGCCCCCCGAGCAGAACGCCAGATCGCCGGCACCGCAGAGGATCACCGCCCCGATCCGCTCATCGTCGCGCGCCCGGTTCAGGGCGTCCGCCAGCTCGAACAGCGTCTGCGGGCGGAAGGCGTTGCGCACCTCGGGCCGCCGGATGGTGAGCTTGGCGATGCCGCCGGCGGTGGCATAGTCGATGTCGCGGTAGGTCTCGCCGCCGTCCAGCCAGTCGGCGCCGGGTCGGATGAGGCTCTCGGCGGGATCGGCGGCGCCACGTGGCCGGGGTACGGCGAAGGAGTGGGAGTCGCTGGACGGTCTGGCGTCGCTGGGGGGGTTCACCGGTTCTCCTGATTCGGGTCGTTGGGCGGTCACGTCGTGACGGCGCGGGTGTCCGGTCGCCGACGACACGGTATTGCGCGGCGAGCCGGCCGCAGCGGCAACGAGGGTCGGTGAGCGGCTGGCGGGGATCGCGCCGAGCCTCAGGCACCGGTGTCGTCGAGAGCGGTCAGCCGGCCAGGATCGGGGGTGAGCCCGAGTCCCGGACGCGGCGAGAGCCACAGTCCGCCGTCTCGCACCGGCAACGGCGCGCAGACGTCCTCAACCAGGAGCGCGGCGGTGCCGAGGCCTGCCGCGGGACCGCCGGCGACCGCGGCGACGTGGGTGGCGGTTGCCAGTCCCACCGCACTTTCCAGGAAGGAGCCGATGACGACTGCGCTGCCGCTCTCCCGTAGCGCGACCGCGGCCCGCAGGACGGCTCGGGGATCGCCCAGCGCGGAGGGTTTCAGCACGGCGACGCCCACGCCGAGCGGCAGGTGATGTTGCAGATCGACCAGCGCCGGCAGGCTCTCGTCGACGGCGATCGGCACCGGCGTTCGCCCCTGCAGCGCCCGGAGTGCCTCGAGCCCGTGGCAGGGTTCCTCCACCAGTTCGGGCTCGAAACGGCCGAGAGCCGCCACGGCATCGGATGCCTCCGATCCCCAGGCACCGTTGGCGTCCAGACGCAGTGCCACATCCGGCGCCGCGTCTCGCAATGCCGCGACACGGGCCACGTCCTCGGCAAGGGGCCGGTTCCCCACCTTGAGCTTGACGGTGCCGAACCCTGCGGCCCTGGCCGCTGCTGCGGCCCCGGCCACGGCCGGCGGTGTCTCGCCCTCGAGCAGTGCCGCGGTTGCCACCGGACCCGACGACGGGACACGGGCCGATGATGTCATCTCCGCCAGGAGTGCCGCCAGCGTGATGCCGCGCCGGCGCGCCTCCAAGTCGGCCAGGGCCCCGCCGATGGCCGCCCAGGCACACGGCGCAGCGCGCAGCCCGGCGTCGACGTGCCGGATCAGGGCTTCCGGATGATCGATCGGCGCGACGGATCGCAGCCAGCGCGCCAGCACCTCCGACGTGGTCATCAGGTCGGGGCCGTGCCAGCCCCGCAGCGGGGCTGCTTCACCCCACCCCTCGTGTCCCCGCGCGTCGCGCAGGCAGACCAGCACGCCGCGCCTGTGCGTGAGCGGTCCACGGCCCGTCGACAGCGGGTCGCGCAACGCCAGCGCGTACGTGTACAGCGAGGCGGCCGGACGGTCGCCGGCGCACTCGCCGGTCATGGCCGGCGAGTGTCGCTCGACAGAGCCTCCCGGACGGACCTCTCGACGAGCCGGTGCTGCGCGACGTTCGCAGCCGCGTCCACCGGGATCTCGATGACGTCGACGGTGCCGGAGGACTCACAGGTCTTCAGCGCCTCGCGGAGTTCCGCCGCCTGGCTCACGAGGTGGTGGCTCACGCCGAGACCGGCCAGGACCGTGGCCAGGTCGGTTCCGTGGGGCGTCAGGAAGAAGCGCTCGAAGTCGAGCCGCGGGACCGCCTCGGCCACGGGAAGGAACGAGAAGATCCCGCCGCCGTCGTTGTTGGGCACCACGATCGTGAGGTCGATCCCCAGACGGACCGCGCCGAGGAGTCCCCCGAGGTCGTGGAGCAGTGCCAGATCCCCGGCGAGCAGCACGACGGGCGTGGTGACGGCGGCGTAGCCGGCGGCGGCGGAGACGACGCCGTCGATCCCGTTGGTGCCCCGGTGCGCCACGACCCGCGGCAAGTGCCGGTGGGGGGCCAGAAACGTGTCCAGGTCTCGCACGGGCATGCTGTTCGAGGCGTAGAGGGTGGTGTCGGCCGCGAGTGCCTCGCCGAGGGCGCGGGCCACGCCCGCCTCCAGGAGGGGTCCCGAGCGCAGGGCCGTGGTGATCGCCCGCTGGGCCACGGCCTCGGCGGCCTGCCACGAGCGCGCCCAGACGGAGTCGCGCCGATCGGCGAGGCCGGACGGTGATGGGGAGTCGCCGCCCCCCGGAGCGGTGGCCGGCCGGTTCCCGGTGGCCGGTGGAGAGTTCAGAACCCCGCGCGCCAGAGCCCCGATCGGGCTTCGCCACTGGCCGGCGGGCACAGTCGTGGGCTCCGGCCACCTGTCGAGGGGATCGATGAGCCAGGTCTCCGACCCCCATCCCGCCAGTCCCTCCCGCAGCGTGCGCCCCGCGGTGGGATGACCTGTCCGGATGATCAGCTCGGGACGATGCCGTTCCCAGAAGGATGTCGTGCCGGCCAGGTGGTGGCCGCTGGCGACGATCGTGGCGCCCTCGGTGGCGCCGCATCGCAGCCCGGAGGCGGCGTCGGCGACGATCGGCCAACCGGCCAGCGCCGCCAGTTGTTTCAGCGCCGAGGAATCGGCGGGATCGAGATCCGACGGTCCCACCGCCAGCAGGCCCCTGTCGTGGCGCCGCACGAGCTGGGCCAGCGCCGCCACCTCGGTCGGAGATGCGGCCGGCTCGTGGCGTTCAGCGAGTGGAGGAGATTCCTCGCCCGCCCCGGCGGGCGCCTTCGCGGCGGGGGGCTCCAGGGGCTCCCGCAAGGGAACGTTGATGTGCACCGGGCCGGGCGGTGGGCCCGACGCAGCGGCGACGGCTCGCCGGGCGGCGTAGCGCGCGTGGGCGGGGCCCACCTCGTCGGGTACGGGCAGGTCGGCCGACCAGCGGACATGCCCGCCGTACAGGCGGATCTGGTCGATCGTCTGGCCGGCCCCGCGGTCGCGCAACTCCGGTGGGCGGTCGGCGGTCAGCACCACGAGCCCCACCCCGTCGTAGAACGCCTCGGTGAGCGCGGGCAGGTAGTTGGCCGCGGCGCTCCCGGATGTGCAGATCAGGGCGACGCACTCGCGGCGCGCCTTGGCGAGCCCGAGTGCGAAGAACCCGCCGGCCCGCTCGTCGATCTGCACCCAGGAGCGCAGTCGCGGTTCTGCGTGGGCGGAGAGGATCAGCGGAGCGGAGCGGGAGCCGGGGGAGCAGACCACGTGGCGCACGCCCTGGCTCGCCAATTCCTCGAAGAACGTCCCGAAGTAGTCGTAGGCGGTCACGGCCCGAGGGATCCGGCGAGCGGCTCGTCGTCGATGACCGACGGCAGGGCGTTGAGTTTCGTGTCGGTCTCGGCCAGCTCCGCGGTGGGATCGGACTCCGCGACCACACCGGAGCCTGCAAACAGCGTGATCTCGTTTCTCGGGGTGTCCACGAGCCCGCACCGCAACGCCAGGCAGAGTTCGCCGTTGCCCGCCAGGTCGGTCCATCCCACCGGTCCGGCGAACCAGCCCCGTTCAGCGGACTCGTGGCGGCGGAGGAACCGGAGCGCCCCGGCCACCGGCAGGCCTGCCACGGCAGGGGTGGGGTGAAGGGCACCGGCGAGATCGAAGATGGCGCCGGGAGCGGTGACCGCCTGCCCGCGCAGCGGCGTGTACAGGTGCTGGATGCCGGCGAGGCTGCGGACCTGCGGCGCCGGCGGGACGGGCTCGAGAGCGACGCCTGCCGCGGACATGCCGCGGCGCAGGTGCTCGACCACGGTGTCGTGCTCGCGACGTTCCTTGGGGCTCGCCAGCATCGCCCGGCCCAGGGCCGCATCCTGCTCGGGGTCGTCGCCGCGGGGGCACGACCCTGCGAGGGCGTCCGTCTCGACGATCCCGCCGTGGGTGCGGACCAGCAGCTCGGGGGTGGCGCCCAGCAGGGTCAGCGGACCGCATCCCACAGCGAAGGTGGTGGCGGCCGGATAGCGCACCGCGAGCCGCCGCAGCAGCTCGACCCCGGTGCTGGAGCCCGGCGAGCCGGCGAGGTGGGCGGTGACCTGGCGGGCTGGAACGACCTTCCCGAGCTCACCGGCCGCGATCTCCTTCAGCGCCGCCGTGATCGTGGCGAGGTAGTTGTCGTCGTCGGCTTGGGAGCGTCGGCTCAGGAGGACGAGTTGGGTCGGATCCGGCGGAGTCTCCACTGCCGCCCGCAGCAGGTCGACGGCCCGTTGTGTCGCCTCTGCGAGCAGGTCGCGCCCGGCCGTGACCAGCCAGCGCACGTCCCCCCGCCTGGCGATCCCCAGCAGCTCCGGGATGACGAGAGTCCCGGCGCCGAATCCCGCCCAGCGCGAGCGGTGGCCGTCCGGCGCCGGGTCGAAGCAGAAGCCGCCGTAGAGGATCGGTCCGCAGGGCCCGGCTCCGGCCGCCTCCTCGCCCTGCTCGGCCGAGGCGCCGAGGAGTCGCGCCACTTCGGCCGCCAAGCGGGTCGCCTCACCGAACCGCCGCTCGCGACTCGAGGGCTGCCAGACGAGGGCTGATCCCAGGGCGACCATGGCGAGATCCCTGTCGGGCTGCAGCCAGCAGAATCGCCGGTGATGCGTCGCCGCCGCGAACGTCGCGAGGAGATCGGCCGGCGCCGGTTCCGGCAGTTCCCAGCACTGCAGGTCGCTCGGATCGGCGTGTCCTTGCACTTCGACGGGCGCCTGCCCGGCCGCGAGGCTCATCGGTGTGGTCTCGTCGCGCCGTCCCGAGCGGATCAGTCCCGGCGTGTCCGCCGGTTCGTCGACGCGGTGGCCCCGGGGCGCTGCCCTCGGAGGACCTCGCCCGACTCGCCGGCCACCTCAGCGACGTCATCCTGCACGATGGGAGTATAGGAGTGGTCCACCGATGGACCTTCGGTGGTGATCCGGTGCCCGCTGACACCGCAGGGCGTCGTTCCGGAACGTCGCAGGCGCCGGAGTGGTCCGACGAGGTCCCGTCGGGAACGCTGCGCAGAGGAATCGCTTGCTACGCTGCCGCCGCGTGCGATCGTCGGGACGGATATGGCATCGTCGGACGGCGCGGAGCTTGCTGGTCGTCCTCGTTCTACTGCTGGGAAGCTTGCCTGCCGGGTCCCCGAGCGTCGCACAGGAGACCATTGCCGAAGCGCGTGCCGAGCTGGAGCGAGTGGAGGAGGAGAAGCTCGCTGTGCAGGCGCGGATCGATGTGCTGGCCGCCGAGGATGCCGAGGTCTTCGAGGCTCTCCGGGCAGCGGAGGAGCTGGTGGCGCGCCAGGAGGCACAGGTCCAAGCGGCCGAGCAGCAGTTGCGCGCACAGATCGCCGTCCAGCGCCAGAACGAAGCGGCCATCGGCTGGGCCCAGCTGGACATCGAGGATGTTCGTCTGGACGTCGAGGCGATCATCGTGGAGGTCTACCTGCAGGCCGGGAGTGAGCGCACCGCCGCCCTGCTGGGTTCGGAGGATCTGACGCAGGGACTGCGTCGCCTGGCGCTGCTCGAGGCGGTGCACGGAAGCGCCGGGGATCTGGTCGATGAGATCCGCCTCGCCGAGGATCGCTACGACGTGGCGCTGGCCGAGGCCGCCGCATCGGTCGCCGAGGTGGAACGCCTCCAGGAGGGCTTGGAGGCCGACCTGGCGGTTCTGGAGGAACGTCGTGCGCAGCAGGCCGCCATCAAGGCCGAACTCGACAACCGTAGCCGGGCGCTGGAGCGGGAGTTCGCCGAGTGGGATCGGGAGGCCTCGGAGTTGGAGAGCTTCATCCAGGTCGAGGAGTACCGCCAGAAGGCGGAGGAGTGGGTCCGCGCCCAGGAAGCGGCGGCCGGCGTGTCCGGCTTCCTCTGGCCGACCGCCGGGAGAGTGAGTTCGGGCTACGGCAACCGGCTCCACCCGATCCTTGGCGTCTACCGCCTGCACGCCGGGATCGACCTGGGCACCGCGCACGGCCAGCCGGTGTACGCGGCGCGGGCGGGCGTCGTCATCACCGCCGGGCCGTGGGGCGGCTATGGCAACGCGGTCGTGATCGACCACGGCAACGGACTCTCCTCGCTGTACGCCCACATGTCGGCAGTGACGGTTCGCCCCGGCGACCTGGTCGTCGGCCTCGAGCAGGTCGGCAACATCGGCTCGACCGGCCTCTCGACCGGGCCACACCTGCACTTCGAGATCCGCTTGAACGGCACCGCCGTCGATCCGCTCGGATACCTTCCGTGATCGCTCCCGGCTCCTCGGTGGCCCTGATGACCGATCAGTACGAGTTGACGATGATCGACGCCGCCCTGCGGTCGGGGGTGGCCGATCTCCCGGCGACCTTCGAGGTCTTCTGCCGCCGGCTGCCGCCGGGGCGCCGCTACGGGGTCGTCGCCGGCACCGGCCGTCTGCTGGCGGCGCTCGAGCAGTTCCGCTTCGGCGCGGCCGAGTTGGACTTCCTGCGCCGGGAACGCATCGTGTCCGGAGCGGGTCTGCGGCGCCTCGCCGAGTTCTCCTTCTCCGGCGACATCGCCGGGTACGCCGAGGGGGAGTTCTACGTACCCGGCTCGCCGATCCTCACCGTCAGCGGCACGTTCGCCGAGACGGTCGTCCTGGAGACGCTGGTGCTGTCCATACTCAACCACGACTCCGCCATCGCCGCCGCCGCGGCGCGCATGCGGGCCGCAGCGGGTTCCCGCATGCTGCTGGAGGGGGGCAGCCGGCGCACCCACGAGGAGGCGGCACCGGCCGCGGCCCGGGCCGCCTACGTGTGCGGTTTCGACGCCACCTCGAACCTGGAGGCAGGGCGACGGTTCGGCGTGCCCACGGGTGGGACGATCGGGCACGCCTTTATCCTCGCCCACTCCGACGAGCGGGCCGCCATGGCGGCGCAGGTGGAACTGCTCGGGGCCGGGAGCACGTACCTGGTGGACACCTATGACGTTGCCGAGGGGGTTCGGCGAGCCGTCGAGGCGGCAGGCCCGGAGATGGGTGCGCTGCGCATCGACTCGGGCGACCTGACGTCGGGCGCAGTCGCCGTCCGCCGCCAACTCGATGAACTCGGTGCCCACCGGACCCGCGTCATCCTGTCGGGAGACCTGGACGAGCACGACATCGCCGCCCTGGCGTCCGTGCCGGCCGACGGCTACCTCGTGGGCACCGAACTGGTGGCGGGCGCCGGCGCGCCGACAGCGGGTCTGGTCTACAAGCTGGTGGAGATCGACGGGCGGGCGGTGCGCAAGCGGTCGCTCGCCAAGTCCTGGCGACCGGGTCGCAAGCGGGCCTACCGCCTCCTCGACGACGCCGGCTTTGCGACAACGGAGGTGCTCCTGGGTTCGGATGCAGCTGCACCGGCGGGAGGAGTCGCACTGCAGACGGATTTCGTGCGCCACGGCGGGATCGTGGTGGCGGAAGCCGCCGATGCCACCGGCAGTGTCCGCAGAGCCCGCGCCTATCATCGGGGGGCACTCAACCGGCTCCGGCCCGCCGCGCTCGACTTGAGCCCCGGCGAACCGTGGCTGCCCATCGAGCCGGCCCTGGAGGATGCGTGAACGAACGGCCAGGCTTTGGCAACGAGGGCGGCACGGCTCGCGCCCTCGTGGTCGTGGACGTGCAGAACGACTTCTGCGACGTACCGGGGGCGGCCCTGCCCGTTGGCGGCGGTGCCGTTCTGGCGGGGCGCATCAGCGACTACGTACGCGCTTGCACCGACTGCTACGCCGCCGTCGTGGCCACCCGGGATTGGCACATCGACCCCGGGGACCACTTCTCCGACGAGCCCGACTACGCCGGAACCTGGCCGCCGCACTGCCGCGCCGGCTCCACGGGTGCCGCGTTCCACCCCGACCTGGACACCGCCGCCTTCGACCAGATCTTCTCGAAGGGCCAGTACTCGGCGAGCTACACCGGTTTCGACGGCGTCGGCTCCGACGACACGACGCTCGAGGACTGGCTGCACTCCCGTGATCTCCGCGCGGTCGACGTCGTGGGCATCGCCACCGACTACTGCGTGCGGGCCACGGTCCTGGATGCCACCCGCCTGGGCTTCGCCACACGTGTGCTGGCGGATCTCTGCGCAGGTGTGGCGCCGGACACCACGCGCGCGGCGCTCGCCGAGATGGCCGGCGTGGCCGAGGTCGTGGGCCTGCCGCCGCACTGATCGCCGCCGGCGAGCCGGCGAGCCCGCCGGATCAGCCGATGGCGCGAGCCGCCGTGCGGAACGACCACAGTTCGGTGAGTCCGGCCAGCATCTCCGCCAAGGCGGTCACCGGGTCCTCCTGAGGCGGCGTCTCGGCGGCGTTGCGGAGGCGGATCTCCCGCACCGAGAAACGCAGGCGGTGCTCGACCATGCTCATCAGCAGGGTCGGATGGGCGCTGTCGGGCGGCACGTGCGAGATGATCTCCCCCAACGCTGTCGCGTCGTAGAGCCGCACCGGTGAACCCATGTCGTTCCGCCACACGCCGAGTGCAAGCCCGGCCAGAGGACGGAGCACACGCCCGGCAAGCGACCGCCGGTCGCCCACCACGACGCGGGCGCCGGCCTCGTAGCCGTCCAGGAGCCGGGCCACGTCGCTGTAGCCGAGCCGGGCCTCGTCGCCGGCGAGGAGCACCAGATCGGGCTCCCCGACGAGTGCCAGCCTGCAGGCCTCCGGCACGCTGAACCGCTTCGGATCGTGCGGTGCCAGCACGGTGTGTCGGCCGGCGAGTCCGGAGAGCGCTTCGTCGAGCATCCACGCATCGCCGCTGGAGGACCGCAGCAGGACCGCCGTGACGTTGCGTTGCGGCGCGGCAGGACTCACGAGGAGCGACGCTACCGCTTCGAGTCTGTCAGGACTCCGCGGAGGGAGCGGCGACGTCCACGTCGGGATGCTCGGATCCTGTGAGGTAGATCGCGGCGACGACGATGACGGCCAGCGCCGTGGTGGCCAGCTGTGCGAGGAAACCGCTGCCGAGCCCGTAGTCGACGCTGACCCGCAGGCCGTTCTCGAGGTCCTCGCGGTAGTCGAGCCCGTAGTCGACTGCCACCGCTGCGGCGAGGTCAGCCAGGAAGTAGACCAGGAACCCGCCCATCAGGGCGGCTGCGAGTTGCCGGCGCAGCACCCAGGCGGCCAGCGGTGCGACCAGACCGAAGATCACCCATGCCGTCAACTCCGGGACGAACTCGGCGCCCTCGAGGCGCGCCACCATGTCCCAATGCAAGATCTCCGGTGCCAGCGGCTCGCTCAGCGTGTTCCCGGAGTCGTCGATGGGCCTGCGCTCCACGCTGATGGCGAAGTCGGGAAGGAAGCGTGCCACGATCCAGCCGATGCTGAGGACGGCGAGACCCAGCACGAGCCAGGGGCTCCGCGGGCGGCCGTCGGGGCGGCACCCGACGCAGCACTCCTCCCTGAGGTGAGCCCCGGCGTAGCCGGCGGCGACGAGTTGGACGACGTACGAGGCCAGACCCAGCCAGAACCCGGCGGCGGGACGGGCGTCGTTGTAGGTGAACATCCCGAAGGCGTTCTCGGCCAGGAAGTAGAACATGCCGATCGTGAGACCGACGAAGGCGACCGCCCCGGCGGTGCGATGGCGCGGCTGCCACACGCAGAAGAGGGTCGTGGCCAGCGCGCTCAGCATGATGCAGTTGAACCAGAGGTTCACCGGGTCATCCACAAGCGCGCCGGTCTGGTCGTCCCACTCGAGATAGAGCGACACGATCCAGAGCGCGAATGCCGCGACGCCCAGCTGGAGCACACCGAGGAGCCGTCGCCGTGCGGGATCCCCGGTGGCGTAGAAGGGCACGATCAGCGCGGTCACCGCGCGGCCGGCGGATTCGGCGTCGGGCGGTCGCTCGTCGTTCATAACGGCTCCTGTGATCCGGCCGGGCGATGCGGGGCTTGCCTGCGGCCCTCGCCACCGCGACGGGTGTCGCGGATTCGGAGGCTACTCGGCCACCGTCGGCCGGTCGGGGAGGTCGCCACGCAGGTCACCGAAGCCTCCCCTGCCGGTTAGAGTCGCCCCGTGCTCTGGCCCCCGGCGGTCGATCTGTACAGCGACACGCAGACGAAGCCCACCGCCGCCATGCGCCGCGCCATGGCCGCCGCCGAGGTGGGCGACGAGCAGCAGGGCACCGATCCCACCGTCAACGGTCTGTGCGCACGCGTGGCGGAGATGCTGGGCCACGAGGCGGGGCTCTTCCTGCCCACCGGCACGATGTGCAACCTGGTGGCCGTGGCGACGCACACCTCGCCCGGCGACGCCATCGTCACCTCTGTCGACAGCCACATCGTGCGTTCGGAGACGGGTGGGGCGGCCGCCTACTCGGGAGTGATCACCGATCTGCTGACCGGCGACAGGGGGCGCTTCGAGCCCGAGGCGGTGGCCGAGGCCCTGGCGCCGGGCAACGCCTACCGGCCCTGGCCGCGCCTGGTCTGCCTGGAGCAGACGCACAACTTCGGGGGCGGGACCGTCTGGTCGCCGGCGCAGTACCGGGCGGTGGCGGATGTGGCGCACCGGACGGGAGTGCCGGTGCACACCGACGGTGCCCGACTCTTCAACGCCACGGTGGCATCCGGGACCGACCCGGGAGTCTGGGGCGAACCGGTGGAGAGCATCTGGATCGACTTCACCAAGGGCCTCGGTGCACCGATGGGGGCCGTGCTGGTCGGTGACCGCGACTTCATCGAGGCGGCACGGGTGCACAAACACCGCTGTGGGGGCGCCATGCGGCAGGCGGGCATCGCCGCCGCCGGCTGCCTCCACGCCCTCGACAACCACATCGAGCGTCTCGCGGACGACCACGCCAACGCGGCTCGCCTCGCCGAGGGCATCTCACAGCTCGGAGTGGGCACCGAGGAGGTCGAGACCAACATGGTGTGGATCGACGTGGCTCCGGCCGGCCTGGGGGCGGCGGAGTTCCTCGAGCGTCTCGCCGCCGACGGTGTTCGGATGAGCCGGGTCGAGGAGCGTGTCCGTGCCGTGACCCATCTCGACGTCTCCGCCGCCGACGTCGAGACGGCGATCACCGCCGTCGGAGCGGTCCTTGCCGAGCTGCCGTGAAGACGAACGGCGGCGGACTGCGACGTCCCAATGTCTGCTTCATCCTGACCGACCAGGAGCGTCACCGGGGCTGGTTGCCCGACGACGTCGACCTGCCCGCCCGCCGGCGACTGCTGGAGGGAGGGATGGAGTTCAACCGGCACTACACGCACACCTCCCCGTGCTCCCCGTCGCGGGCCACGCTCGTCACCGGGGAGTACATGCCCGCCCACGGCATCAAGGAGAACACGCGGGGTCCGGCCAACGGCTGGCTGGACACCGGCGTCGACACCCTCGGCAAGATGCTGCGCCGCGCCGGCTACGACACCGGCTACAAGGGCAAGTGGCACCTGTCCATGGGCCCGTATCCGGACATGGAGTCCTACGGGTTCGGCGACTGGGAGGGTAACGATCAGGCCTTCTGGGGTCAGGCCGGCAGCGGTCTGGAATTCGACGAGCCGATCGCAGCCTCCGCCGCGCAGTGGATCCGCGAGCGGGCCGGCAGCCGGCAGCCCTGGTTCCTGTTCGTCGGGCTCGTGAACCCCCACGACGTCATGTGGTTCCCGATCGACCAGCCCTGGTACCAGGAGGCCAACCCCGAGCACTACGGGCGGGTGCGCGACCGCTACGAGGCCCTGGGCTGGGGCCGCGCCGACTCCCTGCCGCCGTTCACCCTGGACTACCCCGAGCGTTTCGACGAGTTGCCGGCCAACTTCGACGACGACCTGCACACCAAGCCCGACGTCCACCGCCGCTTCGTGCACGAGATGTCACGCAACGGTGGCTACCTCGACCGTGCCGAGGTGGGCCACTGGCTGCGGCAGCTCGACTACTACGTCAAGCTCCACGAGCTGAGCGACGTCAGTGTCGGCCTGATCCTGGATGCCATCGACGCCACCGGCGCCGCCGGCGACACCGTGGTGATCTTCACCTCCGATCACGGCGACCAGTGCGGCTCGCACGCCCTGCGCTCGAAGGGACCGTGGAACTACGAGGAGACGATGCACATTCCCCTGTACGTCACCGTCCCCGGACTGACCGGGGCGGGCACGCGGACCGAAGCGCTCACCAGCCACGTGGACCTCACCGCCACGGTCGCCGAACTCGCCGGCGTGGATCTGTCCGAGGCGGGACTGCCCGGACGGAGCCTCGTCCCCCTGCTGGCGGATCCGGCGGGTGACGGGCGCAACGAGATCCTCTTCGCGCAGGATTGGGCCTGGTACGACGGACTGCTGGAAACCCGCTACGCCAGCCGCGGGGTGTTCGACGGCCGCTTCAAGTACTGCCGCTACTACGGCATCGGCGGCAGCAGCACCACGTCGGCCCGGCCGCCGGCGGGCCCGAAGCTCTTCGACATCGACGCCGACTTCGACGACCAGGAGCATGAGTTGTACGACCTGCAGGAGGATCCGCACGAACTCGTGAACCTGGCCGTGGATCGGGGACGGCGGCAGGAGATCCGGGCCTGGTTCGACCGTCTTCTGGCCACCGAGGCGGAAGCGTTCGCCGACGAGCCGGGCAGCCGTCCCGCCGGCGCGCCCCCGTGGGCGGAGGGCTAGCGCCACGCCGCCGTCCCGGCCTGCGCCGCACTTTCGGTGTGGCTCGGCCGAGTGCCATCATGGGGGACATGACCAGGAGGGCGGCTCCCGCCGCCGCGACCGTCGCGATCCGCCGGCGCCGGATTCTGCAGGAGGTCTGACCATCAGGGTCCTCTTCGCCGACTCGTGCCATCCCCACGCCGTCGCCAAGCTGCGGGCCCGCGGCTTCGAGTGTGTCGAGAAGCCGCATCTCGGAGCGGCCGAGCTCGCTGCGCTGCTCGCCGACGTGGACGTCGACGTGCTGGTGGTGCGCAGCACGACGGTCACCGCCGGGGCGATCGCGGCGTCGCGGACGTTGTCGCTGATCGTGCGCGCCGGCGCGGGGTTCAACAACATCGACGTGGCCGCAGCCTCGGCTCGGGGCATCTACGTCTGCAACACGCCCGGGCGCAACGCGGTGGCCGTGGCGGAGCTGACGATGGGCCTGATGATCGCGCTGGACCGTCACATCGCCGATGCCGCCTCCGATCTGCGCCGCGGCAACTGGGACAAACCCCGCTACAGCGGTGCCCGCGGTCTCAAGAGCCGCTCGTTGGGGATCGTCGGGCTGGGCCGGATCGGCTTGGCGGTCGCGGCACGGGCGGCGGGTTTCGGGATGCGCCTCCACGCGGTGCGGCGACCGGGCAGCGATCCCGAGACGTATCGGCGCATCGAGGAACTCAACATCACCCTGCACGACGGCATCGCCGACATGGCCGCGATCTGCGACGTGCTGAGCCTGCACCTCTCCGGCACCGAACAGGTCGTGGACTCCACCGTGCTGGCGGCGATGCCACCGGGTGCCATCCTGTTGAACACCGCCCGCGCCGGTCTGGTGGACAGCGAGGCGCTCATCGCGGCAATGGACACCAAGGGCATCCGCGCCGGCTTGGACGTGTTCGACGATGAACCGGACGGGGCGACGGGGACCTTCTCCTCGCGCCTGGTCCAGCACCCCAACGTCGTCGCCACACCACACATCGGTGCCTCCACCGAGCAGGCGCAGGAGGCAGTGGCCTCCGCCATCGTCAAGGTCGTACGGGCCTATGCAGGTGGGCGCATCGTCAACTGCGTGAACCTCGAGACCGGGCGCGTGGGCAGCCATGTGATCCTGGTGCGTCACGAGGACCGCGTCGGGGTGCTCGCCGCCGTGCTGGGTGTGCTCCGTCGCCACGACCTCAACGTGGCGGGCATGGAGAACCGGGTCTTCCGCGATTCGACGGCGGCGGTCGTCACGATGGACCTCTCGGGCTTCATGACTCCGGTCGTCGCCGACGAGATCGCCGCGCTGCCGCACGTCTACCAGGTGGCGGTCCGCCCGGTGCCCTCGGGCGAGGCGGCTCCGGACGCCGTCGGGGTGAGTGCCGACGGGGAGTCGGCGGCGGGCGGCGGCGAGGAAGAGCTCTGATGGCTCTTCCGCAACCGTCGCCGGGGCCACCACGGGACGGCCTCCCGGTGCTGTTGCCGTTCGCAGCCAGCGTCGTGCGCCAGGCGTGGGCGGAGAGAGTGGTGTCGCCCGCCTACGACGGTCTCGGCGTCGAGGAGCGGCGCGCCCTGCTGCTCGAGCAGCCCGACAGCTACATGCACGCCACCCGGTCTCCCGAGGACGTCGGGTACGCCCTCAGTTCGGCGGAACTGGCCGTGCTGAACCAGATGGCGCTGATCCGCCTGCTGCGCCTCGATGCCTTCGAATCGCGTCCGGCACCGGCGGTGTACGTGTACCGGCTCGTCGGCTACGGGTGCCGCCAGCGGGGAATCGTGGGCGTCGTGCCCCTCGAGGCCTACCGGCGCGGCCGCATCAGACCTCACGAGCGCACCCACGCCGATCGCGAGGAGTTGTTGAGCGAATTCCTTGCGCTCACCAGCGCGCAGTCCAGCCCCGTGGGGCTGACCTTCCGCGGCACCTCCCGCATCAGCGCGGTGCTCGACGCGGTGGAGGCCACGCAGGATCCGCTCTTGGACTTCACGGACCCCAACGATGTCGCCCAGCGAGTCTGGGAGGTGACCGACCCCTCGTTCCTACAGGTCCTCAACGAGGATCTGCAGGACCAGAACCTGTACGTGACCGACGGGCACCACCGTCTCGGCGCCGGACTGGTGGTGAGCGAGCGGGTCCGTCGCCAGCGCTGGGCCTCCAGCGCCGCGGGCGGGTTCCTCCCCAGCGACATCGTCCTGACGACGCTCGGGGTCTCACCGCCGGGGATGCCCGCGGCGGTCGCCGACGAGCCCTTCGAAGCCGGCGACGTTCCACCGGTCACGCCCGGTTCCGAGGACGTACCGCTGACGGGGGAGGTTCTGGGGAGCGACGCCATACTCGCCTGCCTGTTCCCGCACGATGAGCTGCGCCTGCTCGTCTTCCACCGCAGGGTGACGCCGGCTGCAGGAGGCGACGGTGCCATGATCGAAGCCGCCCTCCGGCAACTCGGCTCGCTGGAGCCCACCGATGTGACGCAGGCCGAGCCCTCGCGGTCCGGCGAGTTCGGCGTGTATCTGGGGCGGCGCTGGTACCGCTTCACGCCCGCGGGAGGTGTCGACGGGCTCGACGCGGCCTGGCTCCAGGCCCGGGTCCTGGCGCCCACCTTCGGGATCGAGGACCCGGAGCACACCCGGAACATCGAGTATGTCTCCGGGGTTCTCGGCGCACCGCAAGTGGCGCGCCGCTGCGACGACGACGGCGGTGTCGGTTTCGTCCTGCACCCCGTCACTGTCGAGACGATCATGGCTGTCGCCGACGCCCGGCAGGTCATGCCCCCGAAGTCCACCTACTTCCATCCGAAGCCCCGCTCGGGGGTGTTCCTGCGATTCCAGTAGGCATGTCCCGCGCAGCCGCTCGCTCCGACCGCGGCGTCACTCCCGATGGGCGGCCGGGTCGGGAGTCGGGGCCGCTGCCGCTGCTGTGGCGCCGTGCCGCGTCGATATGGAGACCCGATCGCCGTGCGGCGGCGCCGGAAAGCATCCCGGACATCTCGGCGGATCCGTACAGGCTGAGTGCCGTGGATCCGCCGAGTTGGCGCGGCCGGCTGCACGGCGCCATGGTTCTGCCGGCGGTGGCGGGCGGTGTCTGGCTGGTCGCCACGACGCCGGGCGTCGGCGCCAGGGCCGTTGTGGCGCTCTATGCCACCAGCGTGGTGGCGATGTTCTCCGTGAGCGCCGCTTTCCACCTGCGCCGCTGGAGCGACGAGGGCTGGCTGCGGATGCGCCGTTGGGACCACACCGCGATCTTCATCCTGATTGCCGGCAGCTACGGAGCGATCATGGGCCTGGGCGTGCCCGGTTGGCCGCGGACCTGGCTGGTCGGTGCGGCCGTCGTGCTGTGCGCCGGCGGGATCGCGGTGCGCTGGCTCCTGCTGCACCCCCCCTTCCGGCTGATGACCACGCTCTTCCTGGCCACAGGCGGCGCCTCCCTGATCGCCATCCGCCAGATCCTGCGCGGGCTGGACGTGCTCGGGACGACTGTCGTGCTCACCGGTTGTGCTGTCTACGGCCTGGGCGCACTGGCGCTCGGCCTGCGCCGCCCGAATCCCTGGCCGGCGCGTTTCGGGTATCACGAGGTGTGGCACCTGAACGTGATCATCGCGGTGGGCTGCCAGTACTGGGTGGTGGCATGCGTCGTCGTGCCCTCGCTGTGAGTTCGGGGCAGGCGGATTGGGGCATCGCCTGCAAGCCGGCGGCTGCGGCCTGCTCCGGCCGGCCGTCGTGAGCGACCGACCGGCGGCTGCAGGGTCGTCGCTCTCGACCGGGCCGACCGCCGGAGACGGCGATGCGCCACCGGTCGGCGTGGGCCCGCACCCGGAGCCCTGGCCCGACGATTCGCGGCTGGATCCCCAGTTGCTGGCCGCCGGTGACCGGCGCAACGTCGTCGACCGCTACCGCTACTGGCGCCACGAAGCCATCGTCGAGGATCTGGACCAGCGACGGCACCCGTTCCACGTGGCGGTCGAGAACTGGGAGCACGACTTCAACATCGGCTCGGTCGTGCGCAATGCGAACGCCTTCGGTGCCCGGTCCGTGCACATCGTGGGTCGGCGGCGATGGAACCGCCGCGGCGCCATGGTGACCGACCGTTACCAGCACGTCGTGCACCAACCCGACATCGCCTCGCTGGTGCACTGGGCCCAGCACGAGGACCTGCCGCTGGTGGGTATCGACAACCTGCCGGGTGCGCGGCCACTCGAGCGATGTCACCTGCCCGAGCGTTGCGTCCTGCTGTTCGGCCAGGAGGGGCCCGGGCTATCTGCCGCGGCTGTGGAGGCCTGCGCCTCGCTGCGCCGGATCAGCCAGTTCGGCTCGACCCGCTCGATCAACGCCGGGGCGGCCAGCGCGGTCGCCATGTGGGCGTGGGTGTGCCGGCACGTGGCGGATCCGGAGGACGCCCCGGGGGACTGAGCCCCTCGGCGGGCGTCTAGCCCGGGACCGAGTTGAAGCTGGTGGCGATGAGCAGAGCGGCCAGTGCCGACAGGGAGGCGATGCTGGCGAACAGCGCCCGCTCCGGCGCCCGCTGGGCACGAGCGTGCAGCCAGGCGCCCACACCCGACGCGGCCACGAGCGCCATCTTCACGAAGAAGAGCGTCTGCCAGAGACCCGTGCTGGCGCTCCACTCGATCTCGCCGATGGACCAGAGGCCGGTGATGATGGCCAGGGCGAAGAATGGCCAGGCGATCCGGCCGAAGCGCCGGGCCGCCTGCTGCGTGGCGCTCATCTCGCCCTCGGCGACGGGACCGGCGCTGCGATCGACCTTCCGCAGCAGCGGGACGAGGCCGGCCACCACGATCTGGCCACCGACCCAGACCGACACGCTCAGGACGTGCAGGAAGCTGCGCAGAGCGTCGAGGTCGAGTGAGAAGTCTCTGATCATCCTGGGCCTCCTGGGACTGGGCGCAATCTCGGCAACGGGAACCCTATAGCCGTTGACCCCGGGCGCAGACCCAGTCGGTGGCGGTCCGGGTGGCGGCGCCGGTGGCGCTCCGGCGGCCTCCGAGAACGGCACGCCTGCGCTGGCCCCCGGCGCCCCATCCTCGCTCGGCGGAGGTCCCCGGCTCCCCGCCCTCGATTGTCGGCGGCCTCTGGTGTGCGGATGGCGCGTCGGTGGGCGAGACTTGGGCCATGAGTTTCGACACCGACAGCTACATCGAGGCCACGGCGCGCGAGGGTGCCGCGGTCGGTGCGGTCGCCGCATCCGGGGATCTGGACGCGCCCGTTCCGAGTTGTCCCCGCTGGAGCCTGGAGAAGCTGGTTGGCCATCTGGGGTGGGTCTACAACTGGGTCAGCGAGCATCTCGAGCAGCGGTCGGCGACCATGCTGAATCGGGACGACGTGCCCCGCC
>JAGWAL010000052.1 GCA_021296415.1 Acidimicrobiia bacterium
CATGCCGTTCGTGTATCCCGACAACGACCTGGACTTCACCTCCAACTTCCTGTCGATGATGTTCCGCGTGGCCGAGCCTCGCTACCACTGCCATCCGGCCGTCCGACGGGCCCTCGAGATCCTGTTCATCCTGCACGCCGATCACAGCCAGAACTGCTCCACCACCACGGCCCGGGTCGTGGCCAGCGCCCACGCCGACCCCTACTCAGTGGTGGCCGCCGCCTGCGCCGCCCTCTACGGGCCGCGCCACGGCGGCGCCAACGAGGCGGTGCTGGCGATGTTGCGGGATATCGGCAGCTACGAGAACGTGGATCCGTTCATCGCCGACGTGAAGTCGGGCAAGTGCCGGCTGATGGGCTTCGGGCACCGCGTCTACAAGAACTACGACCCCCGGGCGAAGATCATCAAGGAGGCCGCCGACGAGGTCTTCGAGCTCACTGGCAGCAGCCCGCTGCTGGACATCGCCCTCAAGCTGGAGGAGGTGGCGCTGGGCGACGAGTACTTCATCAGCCGGCGCCTCTATCCCAACGTGGACTTCTACTCGGGACTCATCTACCAGGCCCTCAATTTCCCCACCAACATGTTCACGGTGCTGTTCGCGATCCCCCGCACGTCGGGCTGGCTGGCGCACTGGAGCGAACTGATGGAGCAGGATTCGCGCATCGCCCGCCCGCGGCAGCTCTACGTGGGCCACCCCGAGCGGGACTACGTGCCGGTCGACGAGCGCCACTGAGGGCCCTGCAGCCCCGGCGCCACCCCGTCCTCCTGCCGGCAAGAATCCTCGCCACCCGGCTGCGGCGCTCGTAACCCGTTCCCCGGCGCGACGCCGCCGCGTCCTGCCGCCGGAGCGGCTGCGAAGTTCAGCCGAGGACGCGGACGATGTCGATGTGCTGGTCGATGTCGAAGAGTTCGACGGCCAGGGCCTGCACGTCGGCAGCCTCCAGGTCGGCGAGCTCCTCGAAGAGCCGCACCGGCGTGGTCAGCTCGTCGTCGGGGGCGTGAGCGCGGCGCAGAACGGCGTCCAGATGGTCGGCGTTACCGATGTGGGTGTACTCGGCGTTGAGGACCGTCAGGGCCTCCGCCCACTCGTCGAGGGTGGGGCCGTTCTCCACCAGATCCCCGAGGATTGCGAAGATCGTCCGATGGATCCTCTCGATGAACTCGGGATCGCCGGAGGCCCCGATCTGGGCGATGACGCCGGGCTCGGGCGTGAAGTACGGCTGCACGGCGATGCCCACGCTGTAAGTGGCGCCGAGTTGCTCGCGGATCTCGGACGTGAACCGGGCATCGACGATCGTCGTCAGCGCCTGGGCTGCCACCTCCAGCTTGACGTCCACGGGGCGCGCCGCCTCGTAGTAGATGTCCAGCCCGGTGTTCTGCGTGTCGGGCGCCAGAACGATGTCGCGGTGCCGGACGCCGGTCGGCTCGGGGGCTCGACGGTTGACGAACGTGTCCGCCTCCCCGGCGGGCAGCGTGCCCACGTAGGTGCGCGCCATCCGCTCCGCGGTGTCGCGGTCGATGTCCCCGGCGATTGCCACGATGAGATCGTCCACGTCCCCGAGGCGCTGCAGGTAGCGATCCAGCAATGACTCGGGGGTGAGGGCGTCGAGCGCCTCCTGCGACGCCACCGGGCTGAACCACTCGAAAGTGTCCGCCTGGCGGGCCTCGATGTAGCCGATCCAACTCTGCCAACCCGGGTCGGCCTCCGCCAGCGAGAGGCGGATCTCACCGACCTGGACGGCGTCGGCGAAAGCCTGATCATCCACCTGCGGGGCCGTCACCAGGAGGTGCAGCATCTGGAACATGGTCTCGATGCCCTCTGCCGCGGCGCTACCGGCGAAACCCTCCTCCGTCTCGTCGATGAACGGTACGACGGCCACGTTCTGATCCTCGAGGAGGCGCTGCACCTGCGAGGGGGTGAATCCGGCGAGCCCGCTCTGTCGGACCGCCCGCGTCGCCAGCTGTCCGGCCAGCGGGCGATCGCCGGGCTCCATCGTCGACCATCCCCCCTGGGAGATCGCTTGCATGTCGACCTGAGCCTCGGCGATGTCCGACGGCACGAACACCACCTTGGCGCCGTTGGCGAAGGACCACTCGTAGGCGCCGTCGATGGCCTCGACGGCACCCTCGGAGACCACCTCAACGGGCTCGGGGGCGTCCATGAGCGCCGTCACCTCCGCGGTCCGCTCCGGTAACTCGCCCGGGGAGGCCCCCTCGATGGCCGCCCTGATCTCCTCGGTGGTGGGAACGTCGGCCGGGTCGGGGCCCACGGCAATCAGGAGGGGACCGCTGGTTCGCATGATCCAACGGAAGTACTCGGTGAGTTCGGCGGGCTGCATACCGTCGAGCAGAGCATTGACCCGGTCCACCCTGTCGCTGACCGTGCCGATGTCGTCACCCTGCAGGAAGTGGGATACGTACAACCCGGCGTACTCGCGGTCCTGTGCCGTGGCGACGCTCTCGAGCTCGAACGCCAGATCGGTCCTGAGAACCTCCGCGGCCTGCTGGAGGTCTACTTCACTGAACCCCGCAGCCTCGAGGCTCAACACCATCGACCAGTAGTCGCCCAGCGCCACGGCGAGATCATCGGCCCGGAGGTTCGTGCCGTAGAAGCGGATGCCGTCGGTGTGGTCGAAGGCGTCAATCTTGGCCGGATCCAGCTGGGAGAGGTAACCCTGCTCGTAGGCGTCCTTCAGGCGCGCGTCGAGCATGAGGGCGATGAGGGTCTCCATCAGTTCGAACCGTTCACCACCGACGGTTCCCCGCGCCCACGATGGGATCTTGATGTCCAGCGACATGTAGGAATATCCCAGGCTGGGGGAGGTCGCCACGGCGTAGACCGCTTCCGGGCTGAACGGTGAGTACGTGTCGGGGGCCGGCGGCGCCTCGCCGGCGGGAATGGCGTCGAAGTGCTCGGTGACGAGAGCCTCGAGCTCGTCGAGGGACAGATCGCCGACGGCGACGACGGCCATGTTGGCGGGCACGTACCAGGTCTCGTAGAAGTCCCGCAGCACGGCAGGGCTCATCGTCTCGATGGACTCGGCCGTGCCGATCGCGGCGCGTCCCTCGTACGGCGTGCCCGCCACGTAGATGCCGTCGAAGACGCGGAACACGATGCCGCGGCCGGTCTCGTAGCGGAGCCGGAGTTCGTCGCGCACGACGCCGCGCTCCTCGACGACATCGGTCTCGGCAATCGTCGCCGCGTGGGCCCACTGCGAGAGGATCCGGAACGCCGTCTCCACCGCACCGGGCTGGTTCGTCACCACGTCGAGTTCGTAGACGGTGGCGTCATAGGACGTGTAGGCGTTGAGGTCCGGACCGAACTCCACGCCGAGGCCCCGCAGCGCCGCGACGATCTCGTTGCGCGGGTATTCCTCGGTGCCGTTGAACATCATGTGCTCGAGGAAGTGGGCAACGCCGAGACCCGGTTCCGACTCGTGGAGCGACCCGGCGTTGACGGCGAGACGGAGCTCGAGGTTGCCGCCGGGCTTCTCGTTGTTGCGGAGGTAGTAGGTCAGCCCGTTGTCGAGCGTCCCGATGCGCACGGCAGGATCGACCGGCAGCGGCGCGGGGTCCGGAGGGCTCCTCGGCCGGCTCCTCGGCCGGCTCCTCGGTGGGTTCCGCAGCCGGCTCCTCGACGGGCTCCGGCGGCGGTGGCTCCTCGACGGGCTCCGGCAGCGGTGGCTCCTCGACAGACTCCGGCGGCGGTGGCTCCTCGGTGGGTTCCGCAGCCAGCTCCTCGACGGACTCCGGCGGCGGTGGCTCCTCGACAGACTCCGGCGGCGGTGGCTCCTCGACAGACTCCGGCGGCGGTGGCTCCTCGACGGGTGCCGGCGGCGGGGCGGCCTGCTCGACGACCGTCGTCTCGGGTGGTGTCGCCGCGGGGGCGCGGGGCGACTCGGGCTCGTCGCCCCCGCACGCTGCTGCGAGCAGCACAACGCTGACCAGTACGAGCAGGAATCGTCTCACCACCGACCTCGAAACTGTCGACCATCTCGTGTAAGGCCCATCGCGGGCAACACCGCCAGGCTAAGGGCGTTGGCACTCGAGATGACAACGGTCGCCGGAAGGGCAGGCGCGGCGCCACGGGCTCACTGCTTCCTCCGCAACTGCCGGGCGGTACGGCGCCGGACAGCCTCCGGCTGGACCGCGTGAGCGAGCTATGCGAGCCGGCGCAGCCGGCGCGGCGAGAGATTCTGGACGAGACCCGCCGGCCCAGCAGGCGGCGGGGTTCCGCAGACGATCGAAGCGACGACCTCCCCGATCGCCGGCGATGTCTGGATGCCGGTGCCGCCCTGACCGGCACACCACACGAACCCCTCGGCCGTCTCGTCCAACCCCACGACCGGATGCCGGTCGGGCGCGAACGTGCGCAGCCCTGCCCAGACCGACCGGACGGCGCGCACTCCCAGCGTGGTGGCGCGGTTGACGGCGTCGATGCCGCGGGCCACGTCGAGTTCGGTGGGGCGGGCGTCGCAGGGCACGTCCCGCGTCTCGTCGGCCGGCGAGCCCAGCAATTGCGAGGGACCCTCGGGCTTGAAGTAGAAGCCGTCGGCGATGTCGGCCACCAGCGGCCAGCACCACACGTCCTCCGCCGGATGCCCGCTCGGGGCAGCGAACGTGAAGATGGTGCGGCGCAGCGCCATCAGGCCGAGCGGCGCGACGCCGGCGCCACGGGCGACCTCGTCGGCCCATGCCCCGGCGGCGTTCACGACCACCGGAGCCACGAATGATCCGGCGGCCGTCCGCACCTCCCACCGGCTGCCCCGGCGCTCCAGGGCGTGGACCGCGCTCGACCGCACGACCGTGGTGCCGTGCCGGCGGGCACCGCGCAGGAAGGCCTGGTGCAGCCCGGCCACATCGATGTCGTAGCTCCCCTCTTCCAGCAGTCCCCCCGCCACCCAATCGGGATCCAGGACGGGACAGTGCGTCATTGCTCCGGCGGCGTCGACGATCGCCAGGCGTGGTGTAAGTGCCGCCATCTCCCGGCGCAGATGCTCCAGGTCGTCGAGGCATCCCGCCGCGGCGACCCATAGGACCCTGCGTGGTTCCAGCAACGCGGCGTCCGCCAGACCGTCGGCGTCCCCGAGCAGGAAGTCCCGGGAGGCAACAGTGAGTGCCTGGTTGACCGGACCGCCGTAGGTCTCGATGTACTGGGCCGCGGAACGCCCCGTGCTGTGTGCCGTCAGCGAATCCTCCCGCTCGAGGATCACGACGTCGGCACCTCGCGCCGACAGCGCATAGGCGGCGGAGACCCCGGCGATCCCGCCACCGATCACGACCGCGTCACATGACCGCACCAGGCGCACCTCAAACTCTCCGGGATCGAATCGGCCCGGTCGATCCTAGAGCTCGCCCGAGACCCTGCCTGCGGCGGTTTGCCGTGCGCGCCGGCCGAGTCTGCGCGTCGCGGCGGGCGTGACTGGCACGACGCCACCTGCCGGCACTCCGGGTCGAACGGTGAATAGTAAAACTAACGGCAAATTATTGAAATAATATGATATATCTCTATAGGCTCCAGTCCATGGCTCTACGCTCCGATCTCCACGGGCAGGAGTTGGTTGCCGTCAAGGACGGCGTACCCGCTGAGGACCTGCGGCACGAGGCCGCGCTTCTCGGCGAACTCGACCACCCCGGGATCATCCGCTTCGTGGCACTCACCGAGGGCGAGCGCGGACCGCGGCTGCTCACCCGCTACGCGGGCCGGGAAACGCTGGCGACGTGGCAACCCCGGCGGCTCGAGGAATTCCGTCGGGTCATCGAGGACCTCGCCGGCACCGTCGCCTACCTGCACGAGCGTGGCGTCGTCCATCGCTCGATCGATCCGAGCCACGTCGTGATCGACGCGCTGCGCCGTCCACTCCTTTGCAGCTTCTCGTCGGCACACCGGGTTGCGGCTCAAGGCACCCCGGCGACTGAGCGACCCGGCATCCCCGGTGGCGGCGAAGGCGATGCCGACGGGGGCAACTCGGAGCGGGACGCCGGCAGCGAGTTCACCGGCGAGCAGCTCGGCGATGTCATGGCGATCGGTGAGACGGCGCTCTCCACCCTGCGACGTCTCGAAGGGTCCCGGGCACGCTCGAGCCACAAGCGTGACGACCAGCGGATGCGAGAACGCCTGCAGGCCGTGGCAGAGGCGGCAGCGGGCGGGCGCGTACCCAGCGCCAGGGCTCTGGCCGGCCAGATCCGAGGACCTGCAACAGGGTCCGGCGCGCGCACCGAGCCCGCGGCGAACCGACCCGTGACCGGCGAAGCCTTTGCCGCGGGTGCCCGCTTCGAGCCAGCGGACCGCGACGCCGCCGGGATCCCGGGTGCGACGTTCCGGTCGCACCCCGGCCCGCGGCCCGCCGAGGTGTTGCTGCGCCTGCGGGCACCGGCTGGCCGAGGTTCTCAGCAGTGGTGGCGCCCGCCCGGCAGATCCCCGACGTCGCCGCTGCGACGCGCCGGGCACGAGCCCCGACGACTGCGGCACGCTCGTCGACGTCCGCGACGGGCCACGCTGCTCGCCGTGGCGGCCGTGTGCGGGGGGTGTGCGCTCGGGACCCTCATGGTGATGCGGCTCGCCGACGCGGGCAATCCGCCTCCGGTATCGCTGCGGGCGGACCTGCTCGCCGGGCCGGTGACGACCACCGCAGCGGGCGCCGGTCGGGACGGCCGATCGCCTGCGCGGGACGGCGCCGTCTGCAAGCCGATCGCCGACGGCTTCCGCGACGTGACCGGTGACGGCTGCGCCGCGGAGATCGACGTCACGGCCGGGTTCGTGTGGGTCGACGGTGCCCGCTACCCCATCGGCGCGGCCGGTGACCAGGTGGCGGTGGGCGACTGGGACTGCGACGGCATCGCCACCGTGGCGCTCGCCCAACCCGGCGGGCGGGTGTACGTCTTCGACTCCTGGCCACTGGAGTCGCCCCTGGTCGGCAGGCTGGTCGCCGATCTGCCGCCGCCCGTCCGGATGGCGGACGTTCCCCGGGGTGCCTGCAACGAACTACTGGTGCACTACGCGGAGGGAACCTGGCACCTGCCCCTGCCATCGGAGTGAGAGCCGGCGTTCGGGGCAGGACCCGCGGTGCCGGCGGGACCGGCGACTCAGGAGCTGAAGGTGGAACGGAGCCTGCTGCGCAGGCCGCCGGACTCGACGTCCTCGCCCCGGAGCCGCGCCAATTCCTGCAACAGGGCGGTCTGCTCACCGTCGAGCTGCTCCGGCGTCTCTACGACGATCTCCACGAGCAGGTTGCCCCGCCCCCTGCCCCGGCCCCGCGGCACGCCCTTGTAGCGCAGCACCATCGTCTGGCCCGACTGCGTCCCGGGCGCGATGCGCAACTCCTGGGGACCGTCGAGCGTGTCGAGGCTCACCCGACTCCCCAGCGCGGCCTCCGTCATCGGGATCTTGAGGCGCGCCATCAGGTCATCGCCGCGGCGCTGCAGGGTCGGATGCGGACGGGTTCGCACCTGGACGTACAGGTCGCCGTGCGGCCCGCCGCGCAGCCCCACACCACCGCGACCCGAGAGCCGCAGCACGGTGCCGGTGTCCACCCCCGGTGGCACGTCGAGCGTGTAGGTGCGCTCGCCCCGGATCCGGCCCTGGCCCCGGCAGGCGCGGCAGGGACTCTCGATCTGCTCCCCGAGGCCCGAGCACCGGCGGCAGGGACCCGCCGTCACCATTTGACCCAGCAGGGACTGGCGCACCTGACGGACCTGGCCGGTGCCCGAGCAGTCGGCACAGGCCACCGGCTCGGTGCCCGGAGCGGCGCCCGTGGCCTCGCAGTCGCCGCAGGGTACGGCCAGGGTCACGTCCACCGCCTGGGGGCCGCCGAAGACGGCCTCGGCCAGATCCAGTTGCAACACGGTCTCGACGTCGGCCCCGGCGGAGGCTGCGCTGCGACTCGGCGGTCCGAAGCCGCCGAACCCCGCATCCCCGAAGAAGGCCGAGAAAATGTCGAACGGGTTGGACGGGGCCTCCGCCGTCCCGAAACGGTCGTAGTTGGCCCGCCTCTCCGGATCGCTCAGCACCTCGTAGGCCGCCGCCGCCTCCTTGAAGCGCTCCTCGGCGGACGGGTCGCCGGGGTTGCGATCGGGATGGGAATCACGGGCCAGCCGCCGGTACGCCTGTTTGATCTCCTCGGCGGTGGCTCCGGAGGACACACCCAGGACCTCGTAGAGATCGCGACTCGCCATGACGATCGGGAGTGCAGCCGGCCTAGCCGCTGCTCAGCATGCGCCCGAGCTGCCGGCTGATCACCGCCACGGTTGCCATGGCCTGGGGGTAGTTGAGGTGGGTCGGTCCGAGGACGGCGATGGAGCCCGCTCGGCGACCCTCCACCAGGTAGGGGGAGACCACCACCGAACAGTCGCTGAGCGGCATCAGGCCCGTCTCGCCTCCGATAGCAACCCGCATGCCCCGATCCACGATGTCGCGCAGCAGCGATACCACGGCGTAGTGGCGCTCAAGGAGAGCCAGGATCCGCTGCGCCGTCTCGACCGCGCCGAACGAGCGTACGACCGTGGCGTGGCCGCCGACGAAGAGGTGCTCGGCGAGGCCTCCCGCGCCGTGCCGCAAAGCCTCGGCAGCGGCGGCCACGAGTCCGCCCACGGTCTCCGGCAACCCATCCACCGATACCGCGGCGTCGACGGGCCCGCTGACCAGGGAGCGTGCCAACACGTCGGCGGCGTACTCGACATCGCGACGGTCGGGGCAGAAGTCCAACTCCAGCGCCCGCTGCTCCACGGCGCCGGTGGACAGCACGGCCACCACGAGCACCACGTGGCTGGAGATCTCGACCAGTTGCACCGAGCGAACCACCGCCGAGTCGGCGCGCGGCCCCACCACGACCGCGGCACAGCGGGTCACGTCTGCCAGAAGCGATGAGAGCGACGTCAGAACCGACCCCAGTTCGCCGTGGGCGTGCTCGAAGAATTCGTTGATCTGGCGATCCTCGACCGGTCCCAGGCTGTAGGGCTCCATGAGGGCATCCACGAAGTAGCGGTAGCCCGCCTCGGTGGGCACGCGGCCCGAGGAGGTGTGGGGCTGGTGCAGGTACCCCGACTGCTCCAAGGCCAGCATCTCCTTGCGGATCGTCGCCGGCGAGACTCCGAAATCCTCCGAGTCGCTCACGGTGCCCGAGCCGACCGGCGAGGCACTGGCGATGTAGCACTCCACGACGGAGCGCAGGACCTCCTCCTTGCGTGGCGAGAGAGCGTCGGTTCGGGATCCCATGACGTTCCGATGATACCGCCGCCGCTTCACCGGCTCAGTCGGACGGCATGCGGAGCGCCGAGACGAACGCCTCGGGCGGCACTTCCACCCTGCCGATGGCCTTCATCCGCTTCTTGCCGGCCTTCTGGCGCTCGAGCAGCTTCCGCTTGCGGGTGACGTCTCCGCCGTAGAGCCCCGCCGTCACGTCCTTGCGGTAGGCCTTGACGGTCTCGCGGGCGATGATCCGGCTGCCGATGGCGGCCTGGATCGGCACATCGAACTGCTGGCGGGGGATCAACTCGCGCAGCTTCAACGTCATCCTGCGCCCGTAGGAGTAGGCCGCGCTGCGGTGGACGATGGCGCTGAAGGCATCCACCGGATCGTGTTGCAGGAGGATGTCCACCTTGACAAGGTCCGAGTCCTCGTAGCCGTCGGACTCGTAGTCGAGGCGGGTCCGGCTCTTGAGCTGATCGTAGAAATCGGTGACGACCTCCGCCAGGGGAAGCCGGTACCGCATCTCCACCCGTTCCGGCGACAGGTAGTCCATGCCCCTCAGGTTGCCGCGACGCTTCTGGCACAGCTCCATCAGCGTCCCGGTGTGGCGCGCCGGAGCGATGATGCTGAGCAGCAGGAATGGCTCGGCGATGGCGGCGACCTGGCCGGCCGGCGGGAGCCGGCTGGGGCTGTCCACGGCCACCTCCGAGCCCGCCGTGGTCCGTACCCGGTACTCCACCGACGGCGTCGTGGCGATGATGTCCAGGTCGAACTCCCGCTCGAGTCGCTCGGTGATGATCTCCATGTGCAGCAGCCCCAGAAAACCGCACCGGTAGCCGAACCCCAGAGCGGTCGAGGTCTCGGGCGTGTAGCTGAAGCTGGAGTCGTTGAGGCGGAGCCTGTCGAGGGCGTCCCGGAGGTCGAGGTACTCGTCACCGTCGATGGGGTAGAGCCCGCAGAACACCATCGGCTTGGGCTCGCGGTAGCCGAGCAGCGGGGCCGGAGCGGGGCGGCGAGCCTCGGTGACCGTCTCGCCGGCGCGTGCTTCGGCGGTGTTCTTCACGCCGGCGATGAGATAGCCCACCTCTCCCGGGCCCAACTCGCCGACTTCGGTCGGCGCCGGGGTGCGCACGCCGATCTCCTGGATCTCGTGCGTGGCCGCCGTCTGCATGAAGCGCACCTGCGACCCGGCGCGCAGGGTGCCCTGCACGACCCGGACCGAACTGACCACCCCCCGGTACTGGTCGAAGTGCGAGTCGAAGACGAGCGCCTGCAGCTCGGCGTCGGGGTCCCCCGACGGTGCGGGGACCTGACCGGTTACCGCATCGAGCAGCTCGGGGACGCCGTCGCCGGTCTTGGCCGAGATGCGCAGCACGTCGCTCGCCGGGATCCCCAGGACCTGCTCGATCTCGGCCGCCACCCGGTCGGGATCGGCCGCGGGAAGGTCCAGCTTGTTGAGGGCCGCCACGATCGTCAGGTCGTGCTCCAGTGCCATCGTGCAGTTGGCGAGGGTCTGCGCCTCGATGCCCTGGGCGGCGTCCACCAGCAGGATCACACCATCGCACGCCGCCAGCGAGCGAGACACCTCGTAGCCGAAGTCCACGTGGCCCGGCGTGTCGATGAGGTTGATCCACCACGGACCGTAGGAGAGGCGGACGCTCTGCAACTTGATGGTGATGCCGCGCTCCCGCTCCAGATCCATCGAGTCGAGATACTGGGCGCGCATGGCGCGGGGCTCGACCGCCTGGCACAACTCCAGGAAGCGGTCGGCCAGCGTGGACTTCCCGTGATCGATGTGGGCGATGATCGCCACGTTGCGTATGCGGGACTGATCCATGACCTCGAGAGCGACGGCGGCAGGTGCGCGGGCGGAGCACTCGGCGGGCCCGGAAGCCGCCCACTCCAGCGGGCGGGCCCGAAGATTCCTGGCCGGAATACTATCCGCCGGCCACCCACTGGCCGCGCCCGGGCCGGACGGGCGCGAGCGTCGGTAGCATGCACGGGTCGAATAGAGCGTGCGGTCGTGGCGCCACCCGGAGGTAACCGGCTCGCCCCGACAGCCACCGTGAGGAGCGCCGTGGCCAACATCAAGAGCCAGATCAAGAGGAATCGTCAGAACCTGAAGCGGCGGGCGCGCAACCGTGCCGTGCGGTCGGAGATCAACACGCGCACCGCCCGCGCCGAAGCGGCCGCGCGGACCGGAGACGACGCCGCCGCGGAGCAGCTGCGGATGGCGGTCAAGCGCATCGACATGGCTGCGGCCAAGGGAGTCCTGCATCCCAACACGGCGTCACGCAAGAAGTCCCGCCTCACGCGGCGCATCGCCCGCATCAGCGCAGGCGACGAGGGCTGAGGCGCGCCGCCGTCAGCGGCGGTTCATCTGGCTGAGGCGGGCGACGAGAACCTCGAGGATTGCCGCGGCGTCGAGCGCCGTCCGGCCCCGAAGATCCAGGTCGGCGGCCGCCAGCAGGGCGACGGCCGCTCTGATGCGGTCCGAGCCCAGCCGGCGGGAGGCCGCCAGGGCCTGGCGGGCGGGAAACGTGGAGCCTCCCTTGCGCAGCAGGCCCGCCTCGCGCAGCACCTCGGCCGCAGCCGCCTCATCGCGGGCTCCGGACGCATGCGATCGACGTGGTTCCGGAGGATCGCCAGGACCTGCAGCGGGTGCATCCCCTCGGGACCGCTCAGCCGCTGCAGGCAGGACAGCGCGCCGGCGATGTCCCCCTTCCCGATGGCGTCGGTGAGTTCCCAGGGCGGCACCGTCCCGCGGGCGCCGAGGAACGGCGCCACCTCTGCGGTGCCGAGCCTCGATCCGGGGCCGTAGGCGCCGGCCAGGACGTCCAGGATCGCCCAGACGCGGGCCCGGTCCTCACCGAGGTGCTCGGCCAGGAGATCGGTCGCGGCGCGGTCCAGCACCACCTGCGCCGTCGCCAACTGCTCCGTGAGCCAGGCCCTGCCGGCCCGTCCCCTGCCCACCTCGGCGCGATGGCACACGCCTCCGGCGGCCTCCACGGCGCCTCGCAGCGCCGCCGGGGCCGGGCGCAGCTGGGACTGGGTGGCGCCCTTCTCCCACACGAGCAGCAGCCGCGTGGTCGGCAGTGGCTCGCTGAGATAGTCGATGAGGGGATCGAGCGCCCGGGCTTCGCCGAAGATGCCGAGCTGGCGGGCCACGACGACCCGGTGGCTGCTCAGCATGGGGGGTGTCTGCGCCGCCTCCACGACAGGCTGGACCGAGAACGACCCGTCGGGGGACCCGTAGTCCTCCTCGCGCAACTCGGTGACCACGAGGCTCGCCTCCGCCTCTCCCACGAGTCGGGTCACGGCGTCGCTCACCAATCGGGACAGCGCCGTGAGGTCACCCCCGGAGACGAACTCGACGACGGCGACGGGCGCGGCGACGGGCGCCGTGCCGGTCGGCGAGGTCGCAGCACTCACGCCACCGCACCCGCCGCGTGTCCGGGGTCCCCGGCGCCGCCCCGCCGGTCGGAGGCGCCGTCGGGGACGGGGTCCCGGCGGTGCCGTCGCAGCGCCGCGGCGACCTCCACGACGCGCCGCGTGCCGCGCACGTCGTGCGCACGGATCACACCGCAACCGCCGATCAGACCCAGGGCGTGCGCGGCGACGCTGGCGGCGCGCCGCTCGCCCACCTCGGTCCCGCAGAGCCACCCCAGGAACCCTTTGTTGGAGGCCGACAGCAGGACGGGATAGCCCAGCGCCGCCAGGTGGTCGCTGCGGCGCAGCAGTGCGGCCGACATGGCGGGGGTCTTGCCGAGGTCCAACCCGGCGTCCAGGAGCACCCGGGTCGGTCCCAGCCCGGCGAAGTCGGCCCACGAGGCCCGCTCGGCCAGGTAGTTCCGGACCTCGCCCAGCAGGTCCTCGTAGACGGGATCCGGGTCGGCGTAGCGGGGTGCCAGCCGCACGTGGCAGGCCACCACGGCGGCCCGCGCCTCGGCGGCGACCGGCAGGTAGTCGGGATCTGCGAAGCCGCTGATGTCGTTGCCCAGCACCGCCCCGGCGGCGTAGGCCGCCTCGGCGACCGCGGCGCGCCACGTGTCCACCGACAGCGGCACGTCGAAACGGGAGACCAGTGCCTCGATGGCGGGTATCACCCGCTCGGCCTCCTCGTCGGCGGAGACCTCGCTGCCGGGGCCTGCCTTCACGCCCCCCACGTCGAGGATGTCGGCGCCGTCCCGCCAGAGCCGCTCGGCCTTGATCAAGAACTCGTCGAAGCCCCAGTACTCGCCGGCGTCGAAGAACGAGTCGGGCGTCCGGTTCAGGATCCCCATCACGAGCGGCCGCTCGGCGAGGTCGTAGCGGCGCTCGCCCAACTCCAGCAGCACGCCCGCGACGCTACCCGCCGGCCGCCGCTGCGGTCACCCGCACGTCGAGGCGCTCACCAGCGAGCTCGGTGGTCACAACCAGCCCGCCGACGTCGGCCACGGTCCCGGCGGCGGGCACGGTGGCGCCGGGGATGCGGTTCCCCGCCGGCGCCCAGACGACCGGCTTCCCGTAGCGCCGGCGCAGGACGGCGACGTCGCCGGCCGTGCGCGCCCCGCCGGAGGTCGCGACGATCAGGTCGATCCGTTCGGCGCCCGCCATCCGGATGTCGCCGAGGAGCCTCGCGGGACTCTCGGAGGCCCCCAGCAGCAGCACGGCGCTCTCCGGCATCCACCAGAGAGTGGACTCCCAGCCGACGGCCAGCGCCTGCGGGAACGGGACCGGCCGGTCCCGCTCCGCCAGGAACGGTCCCGCCAGCACCGCAACCAACGCCAGCCAGGCAACCGGGACGGCCACGCTCCGGCGGCGGGCGCACACCGCCACCGCCAGCGCCGCGCCCAGCAGGACGACGTGCGCCATCCCGAGGTACCCGAGACGCAACTCGGTCAGGCCTGCGGCCACGGCCTCGATCCAGGCGAGCAGGGCGCGGGTGGGCAGGTGCAGGACGCCGGCGGCTCCCGCGCCCACCAGGCCGGCCAGGAGTCCTCCGGTGAGGCCCCACATCATCACGCCGGCGGCTGCCGGCGCCGCCAGCAGGTTGGCCGGCACCGCCGCCACCGGAACCCCACCGAAGACCGGAACGATCAGCGGCGCCACCGCCAGTTGCGCCGCCACGGTGACGGCCAGTGCCCGGGCCAACAGCGGCGGCCCGCCGATGCGCGCCGCCAGCGGCGACGCCCAGAAGAGGATCCCGGCCGAAGCGGCCACCGAGAGCCGGAACGCCAGGGAGTGCACCAGCAGCGGCTGCCACAGCACCAGCGCCACCACCGCCAGGGCGAGCACGCGGCGCCCCGAGGCCTGCCGTCCGGCCAGCCAGACGGTCACGGCGATGGCCGCCATGACCGTCGCCCGCAGCACCGAGGGCTCGAACCGGGTGACCGTGGCGAAGAGGCCGAGCACTCCCAGGATCGCCAGCCAGCGCCCCCAGAGTCCGAGTCGCATCACCAGCGGCTGCACCACCAGCAGCACGAAGGCCACGTTCTGCCCGGACACGGCAAGCAGGTGCGTCAGACCCGCCCCGCGGAAGTCGTCCGCAGTGACCGGAGAGTTCTGGCGGTCGTCACCGAGCACCAGACCGCTGAAGAGCGCCCGCTGATCAGCGGGCAGCGAGGCGGCGCCGCGCGCCAGCAGCGCCCGCAGGCTGTTGGCGACCCGGTAGTGCAGCGCCGCGGCATGGACCTCACCCACCTCGGTCACCGTCAGCCGACCGACCACGCCGCTGTGCCGTCGCCACTCCGCGCCGGCCGGCGGCACCGCAATCCGCCCGCGCACGTCGAGGGCCTCACCCGCTTGAAGAGTCGACAGGCGGGCTCCGGCACGCCCCCAGGCCCACACCTCCGTCCGGCCCCGGTCCGTGTCTGCGGTGAACCGCACCGCTCCGTGACGCTCGGTGGGATCGTCGACCAGGACGATGCTCCCCGCCAGAGGCCCCGGCTCGGCGGTCACGCTCGCCGCCGCGCCGGCAGCCGCCGCCGAGAACGACGCCAGCAGCGCCGCCGCGACGCACAGCAGCAGCGGCCGGCGCAGCGCCAGTGCACCGGCGACGAGGCCCAGCGCCACCAGGCGCGGGCCCGGCCAGGCCACCAATGCCCCCAGCACCACCGCTCCGGCGAGGGCGTAGGTCCAGCGGTCGGGCATGGCCCCACCCGGTCTGCCGGACCGCCCCGGCTCGCCGTCCCCCGGCGGCGCGGGGCTCGTGTCTCGTGCTGCGACTCGGTGACGCGACATCCGAGCGCGGCCAATCTCCCTCCAGGAAGCCGCTCGCCCGCTCACGGCGCGACCGTCACCAGGTGCTCGATGCGGCTGAGCTTCACGGGCCCGATTCCGGTCACGTCCTCCAGCGCCTCGACCGAGGAGAACGGTCCCAGCCGATCGCGATGCTCCACGATGGCCGCCGCCGTCACGGGACCGATGCCCGGCAGGCCCTGCAGTTCGCCAACCGTGGCGGCGTTGATGTTGAGCGGTTCCGGCACCGAGTCCCTGGCGGGCTCGGCCTCACCCGAGGCGCCTCGGGGTGGAGTGGGCACGATGTCCACCTCGACCGGCGGGTCCTCGCCCGAGCGCGGGAAGTAGACCCGCACGCCGTCGGACAGCTCGGCGGCGAGGTTGATCCCGCCCAGGTCGGCGCCAGGACCCGCCCCACCGGCCGCCTCGAGCAAGTCGATGACCCGCGCCGGAGCGGGCATCCGGTAGACGCCGGGCCTCCGCACCGCCCCCGCCGCGTGGACGACGATCTCGGCAGTCAAGCCGTCTCCGCCCGCATCGACGAGGGTCGTCGCCGTCAGCGCCGGCGCAGAACCCGCCCGCGGCAGCACGACGGCCGCCGCCCGCTCCTCGGATCGCACGGCAAGGCAACCACCCACACCCACGACCACCACGGCCACCAAACCCAAGACCGGCCGCCACCCCCCACTCGCCAACCGCTGGACAAGATCCGCCCAGATGGCACGGAGCCGTTGACCCATACAACAGATATCTATCGCATTGTTACAAG
>JAGWAL010000012.1:0-55093 GCA_021296415.1 Acidimicrobiia bacterium
CATCGTGCGATTCTGGCTGCTGGCGGGATTCGCCACCGCCGTGGCGCTGGGACTGTTCTACGCGGACTACTTCCCACTTCTCGAATCCAGTTCCGGGCCGGAGGGCTCGCCGTGATCCCGCCGACCGGCGCTCCGATCCTGCTCTGGGGCATGGGCGCCACCAACCGGGCGGTGGCAGCGGCGCTGCACCGGCGGGGACGCAAGTTCGTCGCCGTGGACGACGCGCCCGGGTCCGGCGTGCGGCGGGCGGTGGCCGAGGCGGGCGGGGTGCTGCAACCGCCGCCGGCCGACGACGAGTTGGCGGAACTCATGAGCCGCTGCGGCGCCTTCCTGCCCACCCCCGGCCTGGCGGACCGCCACCGGGCGATGCGAGCCGCCCTCCGCGCAGGCACCCGTGTCCTCAGCGAGTTCGACCTGGCCGGCGCCTGGGACGACCGACCCGTCGTCGCCGTGACCGGGACCAACGGCAAGACGACGGTCACCACCCTGGTGGCCGCGGCGCTGGCTCCGAGCAGCGGGGCGGTGGCCGCGGGCCGCTGGTCAGCGCCATCGACGACCCGTCCCCCGCGCTCTTCGTGGCCGAGGCCTCGTCGTTCCGGTTGGGTCGCAGCCGGTCGTTCCGGCCGAAGGTTGCGGCCTGGCTGAACTTCGCTCCGGACCATCTGGATGTGCACGCCTCCCTGGCGGCCTACGAGGAGGCCAAGGCGGGTATCTGGCGGCACCTGGGCGCCGATGACACCGCCGTGGTCAACGAGGCCGACCCCGTGGTGGCGGCCCGACGCCCGGCGGTGGGCAGGGTGCTCACCTTCGGGCGGCCGGCGAGTGACGTCGCTGTGCGCGGTGAGTGGCTCAGGGTCGGCGGTGAGCCACTGGTCGAGATTGCGCGGCTGCCGAGACGGTTCCCTCACGATCTGCGCAACGCCGAGGCCGCCGCCGCCTGCGCCCTGGCCGCCGGTGCGCCGTCGCCCGATCTGCGAGCTGCGCTGGAGGCGTTCCGGGGCCTCCCGCACCGGCTGGAACTGGTGGCCGAGACCGCGGCGAACCGCTGGTACAACGACTCGAAGGCAACCACCCCGGAGGCGGCGCTGGCAGCCGCCGCGGCATTCGAGTCGGTCGTCCTCATCGCCGGCGGGCGGAACAAGGGCCTGGACCTGGCCTGCCTGGCCACGGCTCCATCGGTGCGCGCCGTCGTCGCCGTCGGCGAGTCGGCCGCCGAGGTCTGCTCGATCTTTGCGGGACGGGTGCGCGCGATCCCCGCAGCCGACATGGAAGCCGCCGTGACGGTGGCCGGTGAGATGGCACTCCCGGGCGACGCCGTCGTGCTGTCGCCGGGTTGTGCCTCCTTCGACAGCTACGAGTCCTACCGCCAACGCGGTGCGCACTTCAGCACTCTGGTGCGGGCGTCGGTGAGCGGGGAGCGACGATGAGCGGTTCCGCGACCGCCCGCCCGGCTGCGCCGCGGGCCGGGCGCTCGCTGCTGAAGCCGCCGGTGGGTCGCCGCTCGGGCACCTTCGTGGGTCTCTTCGTCGTGGTGGTGCTGCTCTGCGTCCTCGGTCTTGTCATGGTGCTCACGTCCTCGGTGGTGACGTCCATCGACAGCGCCGGCTCGGCCTTCCACCACGCGCGGCGACAGGCGCTGTGGCTGGGGCTGGGACTCGTCGCCTGCGTCGTGACCATGCGGGTGGACTACCACCGCTGGCGCGCCCGCTTCTTCACGGGCGGGGCGGTGCTGGCCACCACCGGAGCGCTGGCGTTCCTGCTGGTGCCCTCGCCGCTGGTGGTCACGGCGAACGGCTCCTCCCGCTGGATCCGGGTGGGTGGGTTCGCGGTCCAGCCATCGGAGGCGGCGAAGCTGGCTCTCGTCCTGTTCGCCGCCTCGCTCCTGTCCCGTCGCTTCGACGACCTGGCGAACATCCGCCGGGTCCTCCTGCCGCTCGCCGTGGTGTTCGGGACGATGTCGGCGTTCATCCTGGCGCAGCCCAGTCTCGGTACGGTCGTGCTGCTCGCCGGGATCGTGCTGGTCGTGCTGTTCGTGGCGGGCCTTCCGGGTCGCCAGCTGGCGGGGATCCTGACGCTGGGCGCCGGGACGACCATCCTGTTCACGTTCCTGTTCGGTTACCGCCGGCAGCGCCTTTTCTCGTTCTTCGACCCCTGGTCGGATCCCTACGGAATCGGCTACCAGGCCGTGCAGGCCCAGGTGGGAATCGCCTCGGGGGGACTGACCGGGCTGGGGCCCGGGGGCGGCCGGGCGAGCCTGGCCTTCCTGCCCTTCGCCCACACGGACTTCATCTACGTGATCATCGCCGAGGAACTGGGGCTGCTGGGCGGCGGCCTGGTCATCCTGGCGTTCTTCTGCCTGGGTGTGCTGGGGATCCGGGCCGTCCGCGATGCCCCCGATCCCTACGGCGCGTTCCTGGCGGCGGGGATCACCGGTTGGTTCGTCCTGCAGGCCTTCATCAACATCGCGGTGGCGCAGGGTCTGCTGCCGACGATGGGGGTGACACTCCCCTTCATCTCCTACGGAGGCTCGAGTCTCGTCGTCAACCTGGCGGCCGCGGGGATCCTCATGAACGTGGCGCGCCAGGGCAGGTCCAGGTGAACCACGGGCTCGGCGTCACGTCCGACCGCTCCGGCACTTGGGCGGTGATCGCCGGGGGCGGCACCGGGGGTCACGTGTACCCCGGGCTGGCGGTCGCCGACGCCCTCGTGGGAGGCGGGTTGGAGCCCGCCGACGTGCACTTCGTGGTGAGCCGGCGCCACCTGGACGCCGCCGCGGTCACCGCAGCCGGATTCACGGCGACGGCGGTCCATGCCCGCGGTCTGCGGCGCCGGCTGAGCATCGCCAACGTCGCCGCCGCGGTCGCCCTGGCCCGCGGCGTCTGGGAGTGCTGGGGAATACTCCGGCGCAAAGTCCCGCGGGTGGTGCTGGCGCAAGGTGGCTACGTCAGCGCGGCCTGTGCCCTGGCGGCACGCCTGCGCGGGATCCCCGTGGTGGTGCTGGAGGCGAACGCCACAGCCGGCGCGGCGAACCGGCTGGCGGCTCGGTGGGCGGCCGCCTGCGCGGTGGCGTTTCCCGGCACCGCCCTTGCGAGGAGGGTCGTCACCGGCCTCCCGGTGCGCCATGGCATCGCGCAACTCCATCCTTCCGGTGGCGAGGGTGGAGGATCCGCCGAGCGGCGCCGGCGGGCCCGTGACCTGCTCGGCGTCGATCCCGGGCGGCGGCTCGTCCTGGTCATCGGCGGATCACTGGGTTCGGCGCGCCTGAACGCGGCGGTCGGAGAGGCCCGCCAACTGCTCGCCGGGCGGGGAGATCTGGCGGTACGCCACGTCGTGGGTCACGCGGCCGCCGCCACCGAGGTCGGCGTTGCCGGCCAGGCGACCCCGGCGATGCTGCATTACGAGGCGGTGGCGTACGAGGACGACATGCCGGTGGCCCTGGCAGCCGCGGATCTCGTCGTCAGCAGAGCCGGCGGCTCCACAGTGGCGGAACTGGCGGTGGCGGGTCGTGCAGCACTGCTCGTGCCGCTGGCGCGGGCGGCGGGAGACCATCAGACGGCGAACGCCGGCGCGCTGGCCGGCGCGGGTGCCGCTGTCGTGATCGCCGAGTCGGCATTGGACGGCGAGCGCCTGGCCGCTGAGATCGGCCGCCTCCTCGCCGACCCGGACGAGCTGGCGAGGATGGAGCGTGCTGCGGCGGCCCTGGGGGAACCGCAGGCCGCCGCAAGGGTGGCCGCACTCCTGTGCACGGTCGGCGGCGGAGGTTCGCCGTCATGACCGTGGATCTGGACCGTGTGCACCACATTCACGTGGTCGGCGTGGGTGGTGCGGGAATGAGCGCCATCGCAACGGTCCTGGCGGCCACCGGACATCTGGTCACCGGTTCGGATCTGAAGTCCTCCGCCGCCTTCGAACGCCTCCGGGCGGCCGGCCTCGGCGTGGTCGTGGGACATCGTGCCGAGCACGTCAGCGACCCGTCGGTGTTGGGCGTGGAGGTGCCGGGCGGGCGGGCGCCCGATCTCGTGGCGCGCTCCAGCGCCGTGCCGGACGGCAACGTCGAGATCCGCCAGGCACGCCGCGCCGGGATCCCCGTTTGTTCCCGGGCCGACATCCTGGCGGCCATCTGCCGGCTGCGCAGGACTCTGGCGGTGGCCGGCACGCACGGCAAGACGACGACCGCGTCCATGCTGGCGCTCATTCTCGGCGAAGCCGGGCAGCGGCCGTCGTTCATCGTCGGCGGCGATGTCAACGAGATCGGCAGCGGGGCGGTCTGGGGAGCGGGGGAGTGGCTGGTCGTCGAGGCCGACGAGAGTGACGGGACGTTCCTCCAGCTGGCCCCCGAGGCCGCGGTCGTCACCAGCGTCGAGGCCGATCACCTGGATCGGTACGGCTCGGTGGAGGGGTTGCACGGCGCATTCGAGGAATTCCTCAGCGGTGTCCAGGGTCTGCGCCTGGTCTGTGTCGACGATCCGTGGGGTGGCCGGTTCGCCACGGCAGGTGCCGGCGCGGTGGGTTACGGATGGTCCGCCGCTGCGGACTTCCGCCTCTCGCAGTTGCGGGCGACGCGAACCGGCGCGGTGTTCGGGTTGGAGGGCCCCGAGGGGGACGCCGTCGAGGTTCGCCTGCCGGTGCCGGGGGCATACAACGCCCTGAACGCGGCCGCGGCAATGGCCTGCGCGGATCACCTGGGCGTGCCTCTGGCCCGTGGTGCGGAGATCCTGGCTCGCTACGGCGGGGTCTCGCGGCGCTACGAGTTCCGAGGCGAAGCCGCCGGGGTCACGTTCGTGGACGACTACGCGCATCTCCCCGGCGAGGTTTCGGCCGTCCTGGCCACGGCTCGAAGCGGGGGCTGGCGGCGGGTCGTGTGCGTCTACCAACCCCACCGCTACACGCGCACGGCGGCGCTGTGGCGCCAGTTCGGCGACTCGTTCCACGATGCCGACTTCGTCGCTCTGACCGATGTCTACGCCGCCGGCGAGTCCCCGCGACCGGGCGTCAGCGGCAAGTTGCTCGTGGACTCCGTCCTGGATGTCGAGCCCCACAAGCGGGTGGGCTGGTTCCCTCACCGCCAGGATCTTCTGCGCTACCTGGTGCGGGAACTCCGCCCGGGCGATCTCTGTCTCACTCTCAACGCGGGCGATCTCACAACGTTGCCGGAAGAGCTGATAGCGGAGCTCGGGCCGTGAGGGCGCATGGCGCGCGGCTCGCCCGGCACGATTGGCGGCGGGTCGCCGAGGTGCTCCGTGCACAGATGCCGGACAGCCGGATCGCGGCCGGAGCGCCTCTCGGCGCCCTGACCACCTACCGTGTCGGCGGTCCTGCCGGCCTGCTCGTGGAGGCCGGTTCGGAGCAGGACCTGCAGAGCCTCGCGGCGGTGACCGCAGGGCAGGAGTGGGACGTTCTCGTCCTCGGACTCGGATCGAACCTACTCGTCGATGACGCCGGCTTCGACGGCCTGGCATTGCGCTTGGGCGCGGCGTTCGCCGCCGTACGGATCGATGCCCCGCTCGTCCTCGCAGGTGGAGCCACAGCCCTTCCGGTGTTGGCCCGCCAGTGCGCCGGCGCGGGACTCGGAGGCTTCAGCTGGGCCGTGGGAGTCCCCGGAAGCGTCGGCGGTGCGGTCCGCATGAACGCCGGCGGCCACGGTTCGGAGATGCGCCAGGTCCTGCAGCGGGCGACGATCGTGGACCTGGCAACGGGAGGGACGACGCGCCCCGCTGTCGAGGATCTCGCTCTTGCCTACCGGGCGTCCGCATTGACGAGCTCTCAAGTTGTAGTCAAGGTTGAACTTCAGTTGACCTCGAGTGAGCGCCGGCGCGAGGAGCGCCTGATGCGGGAAATCGTCGCTTGGCGTCGCCGGAACCAACCGGGTGGTGCCAACACCGGCTCGGTGTTCACCAATCCTCCCGGCGACTTCGCGGGGCGGCTCATCGAGGCGGCGGGATGCCGGGGCCTGCGGCTCGGCAGCGCCTCGGTCTCCAGCGTCCATGCCAATTTCATCCAGGCGGATCCCGGTGGAACAGCGGCCGACATTCTTACCCTCATGCGAGAAGTGGCGCGGCGCGTCGAGTTGCACAGCGGCGTCCGCCTGCATCCCGAGACCCATCTCGTGGGTTTCGACGAGCCCTTCAGGCGCGGCACATGACAGTTCAGGCACCGGGTGTGCCACACCCACGCATCGCCGAACGTCGTGCCGACGTGGTGGCTGCGGTTCGCTCGGGCGAGCGACGGAGGCGCCGCGTCCTGTGGATCGGACTGGTGGTCTCCTTTGCTCTGCTTTGCGGGTATCTGGCAACGCGGAGCGAGTTGCTGGACGTCGATCGCATAGCGGTGACCGGCGCGACGAGAACTCCGGCCGGCGAGATTCTCAAAGCCGCAGGGATCGACCGGGGACAACCGTTGATCGGATTGGACCTGCCGAGCGCCCGCAGCCGCATCGCCCGCCTGCCCTGGGTGAAGGACGTCTACTCGACCCGCGCCTGGGACGGCCGTGTGACGTTCCAGGTCACGGAGCGATCGCCGGTGGCGGCGGTGGCAATACCCGGCGCCTGGGCGCTCACCGGAGCGGACGGTCGGGTGCTGGAGGTCACCCCCGTACTCGCCGAAGAGGTCATGCCGATCCTCGGACTGAACGTGGTCGGGGCGGCTCCCGGTGAGTGGCTCGCCGGCACGCATCGAGGAGCGCTGGCCGTTGCAGTATCTCTCTACGAGCCCGTGCGCTCGGCCGTGCGGGCAGTTGAAGTCACACCCGAGGGTTACGTCCTGGACCTGGCTGTACCGGGCCGCGTCGTGCTGGGCGACAGCAGTGATATCGCCGCCAAACTCGAAGCGGTCCACACATTTCTGGCGAAGGTGAACCTGCGTTGTCTGGAGGTCTTGGACGTTCGCGCTGCTGCCGCACCGGTGTTGACGCGGGCCAATCCCTGTAGATAGACTTATTGTCGAGCGACAGCTGGTATAACGGTGAACTATAGCTTTAGTTATTGCTCTGGCGGCGAATCGACGAGACAGCACCGAACAAGCAGCGTGCGGAACACTCCGCAGTAGCACCGGGAGGATCCTGTGAGCACCCCACATCAATACCTGGCGGTCATCAAGGTCGTCGGGGTCGGCGGCGGCGGCGTGAACGCCGTCGACCGGATGATCGAAACCGGACTTCGAGGCGTCGAGTTCGTGGCCGTGAACACCGATGCACAGACCTTGCTGATGAGCGATGCCGACATCAAGATCGACATCGGTCGTGACCTCACCCGCGGTCTGGGTGCCGGCAGTGATCCCGATGTCGGCGAGGCGGCCGCGCACGCCGCGGCGGAGCAACTGCGGGAGGCGCTCGATGGGGCCGACATGGTGTTCATCACGGCCGGCGAAGGGGGCGGAACCGGTACGGGCGGCGCGCCGATCATCGCGGAGATCGCACGCGACCTGGGCGCCCTGACGATCGCGGTTGTGACGCGCCCGTTCCGGTTCGAGGGGCGCAAGCGGGCACTGCAGGCCGAGCACGGGATCCAGCGCCTCAAGGAGAAGGTGGATACCCAGATCGTCATCCCGAACGATCGGCTGCTCAACGAGGTCTCCGAGCAGACGACCCTCTTGAACGCATTCCAGATGGCCGACGACGTGCTGCTGCAAGGGGTCCAGGGCATCACCGACCTCATCACGACGCCCGGTCTCATCAACACGGACTTCGCCGACGTGCGCGCCATCCTGGCCGATGCCGGCTCCGCCCTCATGGGTGTCGGCATGGCGTCCGGCGAGGACCGCGCCGCCAGCGCGGCCCGCAAGGCTATCGCCAGTCCGTTGCTGGAATCCTCCATCGAGGGCGCCCGCGGGCTGCTGCTCACGATCTCGGGCAACGCGGAGATGGGACTCCTGGAGGTCACCCAGGCCGCCGAAGTCATCGGCGCCGTGTCGCACGAGGACGCCAACATCATCTTCGGCACGGTCATCGACGAGTCCATCGGCGAGTCGATGCGCGTGACGGTCATCGCCGCCGGATTCGACCGCTGGGACGAGTCGTCCCCGCGGCATGAGGGAGGAGCCGCGGCGGCGCGCCGCGACCTTCCCGATCCGTTCGCAGAGCCGGCCGAGAGCGACACCGCCGAGGACGATCTGGATCTGGACATACCCTCCTTCCTTCGCTGAGGCGGAGGCGCCCGTGCTGGCGTTGACGCTCGACCTCGACGGCGGGCGCGCCGAGGTCCGCTTCAGTGACCGTGGTGACGGGGACTTCGCGGCGGCGCACGCGGATTCGCGTGGCGGGCTCGCCGCCGGTCCGTGGACGCGGCTCCGCCAGCAACACGGGTCGGAGGTCGTCGTCGTGGCGGCTCCTGGCGACGGCGACGGAGCGCTCGCCGACGCCGCCGTCACCGCGGCGCCCGGCGCGGTCCTCACGGTCCGGACAGCGGATTGTGCCCCCGTTGCCCTCGTCGCCCGCGAGGGGGTCGTGGCCGCGGTGCATGCCGGCTGGCGGGGTCTTGTCGCCGGTGTCGTCGAGGGCGCGGCCGCGACGGTACGGGCCCTCGGGGGCAAGGAAGTCAGCGCCTACCTGGGCCCCTGCATACATGCCGAGTGCTACGAGTTCGGGAGCGGATCACTGGCGGAGTTGGCGGACCGTCTGGGTTCGGAGGTGATCGGGCGGACGGCCTGGGGCACTCCGGCGTTCGACATCCCGGCGGCGGTGCGGCGCGCGCTCCGGCGCAGCGGCATCCAGACGATCATCGAGGCCCACCATTGCACGGCGTGTGACGCCCGCCGCTGGTATTCCCACCGCGCTCGGGGCGAGCCCGAGCGCCACCTACTGGCAACGTGGATCAGCCGGAGCTGATCGCCCGCGCCGAGGCCGTCGGCGCGCGCCTGGCTGCCATCCGTCAGCGGATCACCGACGCCGGCGGTGATCCTGAGGCCACCAGGATCGTGGCGGTGACGAAGGGCCGGAGCATCCTGACCGCCGCGGCTGCGCTACGGGCAGGTCTCGACGAACTCGGGGAGAACTACGCGCAGGAACTGGCCCGCAAGGTCGACGCGGTGCCCGGAGCCCGCTGGCACTTCATCGGCAATCTGCAGACGAACAAGGTCCGCAACCTCGCACCTCACGTCCGGCTGTGGCAGAGCGTGGACAGGCGGCGCCTGCTGGCGGAGATCGCGCGCCACAGTCCCGGGGCCGAGATCCTCGTGCAGGTCACCGAGCGAATGGTTCCCCGCCGCGGCGGCTGCGAGCCGGGAGTTGCCCGCCGGCTCGTTGCCGAAGCCACCGACCTCGGCCTGGCGCCGGTGGGTCTGATGTCGATGGCACTCCCCGGTCCGCCGAAGGAGGTCCGGCGGCAGTTCCGGCTGGTCCGTTCGCTGGCGGACGAGCTGGGACTCGCGCTGCGCAGCATGGGGACGAGCGATGATTTCCCGCTTGCGGTGGCGGAGGGCTCGAACCTGCTGCGACTGGGCCGGATCCTGCTCGAGGATGACCCGCCGCCCCGCAGAGGGCAACGCCACGACCCGGACACGACTACACTGGCGTGAACAGCGAGGGGCATGCTCACGAGCGCCGCGCCTACCGACACGCCAACGAATTCTCGGTGAGCACTCGGCGCTCGAGGCGAGCCGCCCACTTCTGGAGGAGGGTCCATGTCGGCCTTGAAGTCCTTCGTCAATTGGTTGGGCCTCGGACCGGACGAGGGCGAACCGTACGCCGGCCATCTCGGCGGGCCTCACCGGGGGGCCCCCGCCGAGCACTACGGTGGTGCGCCTGTGGAGCGATATCCGACGGCGGTCGAGCCGATGTCCACAGCCGAGCCCGGCTCGCTCGTGACGGCGCAGCCCGTCGTGGAGCCAATCAGCGGCGAGCCGGCGGCCCGCCCGGCACTGGCGCGACCTCACTCGTCGCCGACGGCTGTTCGCCCCATCGTCGTCGCGCCCGCGGTGTTCGACGAGGCGCAGGAGGTCGGCGACCATTTCAAGCGGCGCCAGCCGGTCATCGTGAACCTGCAGGACGCAAGCAGCGACCTGCGTCGCCGGCTCGTGGACTTCGCCGCGGGACTGTGCTACGCCCTCGACGGGCAGGTGGAGCGGGTGACTCCCGGCGTGTACCTGCTGACTCCCAGCGACGTTCGCGTCGCGCTCGAGGAACGGACGCTCCCGGCCGACTCCTGATCCGTCGAGCCGCGTCCCATGGTCGTCCTGTGCTGGCTACTCCTCCTCTATGCCCTGGCTTTCCTCCTGCGCGCCGTCCTGAGCTGGTTCCCGATCCGATCCGAAAGCGTGGCGGCCACTCTCGCCGGCGGACTCCTCATGGTCACCGATCCGATCCTCCGCCCGCTGCGCCGGATGCTCCGGCCGCTGCGCGTCGGCAACGTGGCGCTGGACTTCGCCCCGACCATCGTCATGGTGGTGCTCTTCTACGTGCGCAGCCGGATCTGCTGACCGCTGCCGAGGGCCCGGGCATGTGTCTGGCCGTCCCGGCCGAGCACTATGGTTGAATCCATGGAGCTCTCGCCGGAAACCCTGCGCGACGCGCAGTTCACGGAGCGGTTCCGCGGTTACGACGCCGCCGAGGTGGACTCGTTCCTCGACGAGGCGGCGACGGCTCTGGAGGAGTTGCTGGCCGAGGCCAGCGCGCCGATGGCGGCCCTGGCCGCCGAGCGGGCTCGCCTGGCCATCGAGGAGGTTCGGCGCGGGACGCTCGCGGCGATGGAGGAGTTGCGCCAGGAGCGCGAGGATCTCGAGTCGGCCGTGGCGGAGTTGCGCCGGATGCTCGAGGAGCGCCGCCGGGGAGTCGTCGACGAGCTGGCGCGGATCGACGCGGCGCTCGAGGAGATGCCGCAGGTCGGGGGCCCCGGGGAGGCAGGCGCCTGCAACGGCGAGGGAGCCGACTCCGGAGCCGACACCTTCCTCGCCCGACTCGAGCAGGCCGCCGCGGAGGGCGAGACGCCGGACGCCGGCTAGATCGGCGGCCGCTCAGGGGACGCGCGCCATCGCGAAGCGGATCTCCCGGCCGTCGACACTGCCCGCTCCCACACCCTCGCCGGGTTGCAGCTCGCCACGGCGGACGGCGACGGCGAGGACCTGCTCGGCGACGTAGCGCTCGTGCGCCACGAGCGCGCTCGCCAGCTCCTCCGGCAGGTCGAGCGTCAACTCGATCCGGTCCGCCACGTGCAAGCCATGGTTGCGCCGGCCCTGCTGGAGGATCCGCACGAGATGGCGCGCCGCTCCCTCGGCGCGGAGCCCATCGTCGAGTTCCGTGTCGAGGGTGACCACGAGATCGGCACTCCGGAGGGCGGCGCTGGGACGGTCCTCGGCGGTCTGCAGCACCAGGTCGTACTGCTCGGCCGCCAGGCGATGCCCGGCCACGGTGACGGTCCCGTCGCCGGACCGGGTCCACTCGCCGGCGCGGGCCGCAGCCATGACCGCCTGCGTGGCCGGTCCCAGCAGGGGCCCAAGCACCTCGCCGCGCGGGCGCAGCACGAAACGGATGGCGTCGTCGAGTTCCTCGGTGAGCTCGACCGATTTGACGTTGATCTCCGCGGCGATGAGATCCGCGAAGGGCGCCAACCCGGAGGCCCCGCGACCGGCGACCCGCGCCGAGCGCAAGGGCTGGCGCGCCGGCAGCGAGCGTGCCACGCGCACGCCGAGAGCCGCCGAGCAGACCTCGCGCGCCCGGTCCATGACCGCCACCAGCTCGTCGTCGGCGGGCAGCGCCTCGGCGTCGGGCCAGTCGCAGAGGTGGACGCTGCCGGCGGCGCCCAGACCGCGGTGGATCGACTCGCACACGAGGGGCAGCAGCGGCGCCGCCACCTGCACCAGCGTGGTGAGCACCGTGTACAGGGTGTCGTAGGCGGACTGCTTGTCCGCCGGGTCGGCCGCGGCGGCGGGCGCCCAGAAGCGATCCCGGCTGCGGCGTATGTACCAGTTGTTGACGGTCCCCAGGAACGCCTCGATCTCCGCGCAGGCCCCCGGCACGTCGTAGCGGTCGAGTCGCTCGGCCACGCCCGCAACCAGATGGCGCGTCTTGGCCAGCACGTAGCGGTCCAGGACGTCGCTGGAGGAGGCGTTCCAGGCGCCGCGGGAGCGGTCGGCGTTGGCGTACATGCAGAAGAACACGTAGGCGTTCCACAGCGGGTGCAGGACGCCGCGCACGACGGCGTCGATGCCCGCGTCGCTCATCCGCAGATCGCCGCCGCGCAGCACCGGCGAGGACATCAGGTACCAGCGGAGGGCGTCGGAGCCCTGGCGACCGAAGATGATCTCCGGATCCGTGTAGTTGCGCAGGCGCTTGGAGAGTTTCGCCCCGTCGGCGGCCAGGACGACACCGTGGCAGACGGCGTTGCGGAACGGCGGACGATCGAAGAGCGCCGTTGCCAGCACGTGCAGGGTGTAGAACCAGCCGCGCGTCTGGTTCACGTACTCCACGATGAAGTCGGCGGGGAAGTGGTCCTCGAACCACTCCTTGTTCTCGAACGGGTAGTGCACCTGGGCGTAGGGCATGGACCCCGACTCGAACCAGCAGTCCAGCACGTCCGGGACGCGCCGCATGACCGATCGCCCGGTCGGGTCGTCGGGATTCGGCCTGACCAGGGAGTCGACGAAGGGGCGGTGCAGGTCGTCGGGTCGCACCCCGAAGTCGCGCTCGATCTCGTCGAGGCTCCCGTAGACGTCGAGGCGCGGCCAGGCCGGATCGTCCGACCGCCACACCGGCACGGGGGATCCCCAGAAGCGGTTGCGGCTGATGGACCAGTCGCGGGCCCCCTCCAGCCAGTTGCCGAAACGCCCGTCGCGCACGTGGCCGGGTATCCAGTTGATCTGCCGGTTCAACTCCACCATGCGCTCCCGGATTGCGCTCACCCGCACGTACCAGGAGTTGAGGGCGCGGTAGATGACCGGCGTGTCGGTGCGCCAGCAGTGCGGGTAGTTGTGGACGACGCTGTCGTGGCGGACGACGAGCCCGCGGCCCTTCAGATGGGCGATGATCTTCGGGTTGGCGTCGAACACGTTGCAGCCGGCCCAGTCGGCGACCGGCTGGGTGAATCGGCCCACCTCGTCGACGGGGACCACCACGTCGATGCCGGCACCCTCGCAGAGCCGCTGGTCCTCCTCGCCGAACCCGGGTGCCATGTGCACGATCCCGGTGCCTTCGGCAGTGTCCACGAAGTCGGCGCCGAGCACCACGAAGGCGCCGTCGGTGCCTGCGAAATAGTCGAACAGCGGCTCGTAGCGACGACCGAGCAGATCCCGGCCGCGGACCGATCCGCAGGGCCGGGCGTCGGCAAGCTGCTTGCCGTAGCGCTCCACGGCGCCGGCGGCAAGCAGGTGGCGCCGTGGGCCGTCGGGCGTCGTCTCCTCGAAGACGGCGTAGTCGGTCTCCGGGTCGACCGCCAGCGCCAGGTTCGACGGGAGGGTCCACGGCGTCGTCGTCCAGGCCCAAAGGTGCAGGGGCGCGGGATCATCCGATGCCCGCAGCAGGCCGAACGCCACGGTGACGGCGGGATCGGTCCGCGGCCGCGTCGCATCGTCCATGCGGATCTCGAAGTTGGAGAGCGGTGTCTCCGCCCCCCACGAGTATGGCAGCACCCGGTACGACTCGTAGACGAGATCCTTGTCCCAGAGTCGCTTGAACGCCCACATCACGCTCTCCATGAAGGGGAGGTCCATCGTCTTGTAGTCGTGCTCGAAATCCACCCACCGGGCCTGGCGATTCACGTACCGCTGCCACTCGTCGGTGTAGCGCATGACCGAGTGGCGGCAGTGGGCGTTGAACCGATCGATGCCGAAGTCGGTGATCGCTCGCCTGCCCGAGACGCCGAGTTCCTTCTCCGCCTCCATCTCCGGAGGCAGGCCGTGGCAGTCCCAGCCGAAACGTCGCTCAACCCGTCGGCCGCGCATCGTCTGGTAACGCGGGATCACGTCCTTCACGTAGCCGGTCAGCAGGTTTCCGGTGTGCGGCAGGCCGTTGGCGAACGGCGGTCCGTCGTAGAAGACGTACTCGTTGGCACCGCGCTCTCCGGCAGGACGAGCGTCGACGGACGCCTGGAACGCGCCCTCCGCCGCCCACAGGCGGAGGATCTCGGCCTCGACGGCCGTGAAGTCGGGTTTCGGATCAACGTCGGGATACCGCGCCGGCACACCACCCATGGCGTAGGAAAATACCGCGGAAGCAGCCGAGAGCCGCGTCCGGCGGCGACCGAAGGTGCGGCGGGGACTCAGCCGCGAGCCCCCGATGGGGGTCGCAGCCGCTGTCGGCGCCCCCATGGCCGGCGGCTAGAGTTGTCCCGCCCATCGCCGAGGTGCGGCAACCGGTCGAACCCGCCAGGAGGAGCAGGTGGTCCCATCCGGGAGTTCTCCCGACAAGGATCCGGGCGCGCCCGCGGGTCGGCGTCTCGACGACGCCTTCCTCGAGGAGCAGCGCCACAGGCTGCTGGAGGAGCGAGCCCGCTACGTCAAGTCGGCCGAGACGATGGCCGCCGAGGCCGCCGCGCTGCTCGACGACCGCGAGCCGGGCGACCTGCAGTTCGACGAGGAGTCGGGCGAGGGTGACAGCTGGGCGGTGGAGCGCGAGCGGGATCTGGCCTTGAGCGCCGCCGCCCGCGCCGCCGTCGAGTTGATCGACGATGCCCTGCGGCGGATCGAGGACGGGACGTACGGCATCTGCATCGTGTCCGGAAAGCCAATCCAGAAGGAGCGCCTGCGTGCCATACCCTGGGCAGCCGAGCGGGTCGAGTACAAGGCCGGTGGCCTCCGACGGCGCTGAGGCACGCGGCTCGGCCAGGAACAACCGCCTGCTGCTGATCGCGGTCGCGGCCGCGGTCCTGCTCGCAGATCAGTTGACGAAACTCTGGGCGCTCCGCGCGCTGCAGGACGACAGCATCCACCTCTTCTGGACGATCCGCCTGCGGCTGGTGTTCAACCAGGGCACGGCGTTCGGGCTGGGTGCCTCGCTGGCACCCGTGATCACCGTGGCGGCCCTCGTCGTGTCCCTGTCGCTCATCGCTCTGACCTGGTCGACCCCGCGGCCCGGCGTCGCCGCCCTGGCCGGGCTGGTGCTCGGCGGGGCGCTGGGCAACCTGGGTGATCGAGCCTTCCGGGGGGACGGCTTCTTCGGCGGGAGTGTCGTGGACTTCGTGGACCCGCAGTGGTGGCCGGTCTTCAACGTCGCCGATGCCGCCATCTCCGTCGGCGTGGTGTTTTTCCTGGTGCTCGGCGTCCGCTCGGGCGTGCGAGGCGAGCCGCTGCTGGGCGAATCGTGACCACCTCCATCCCGCCGGCTCTGGCGGGCGAGCGGCTGGATCGGGCGGTGTCGCTGCTGTGGCAGTGCAGCCGAGCCGAATCGGCGGCGCTGGTGGCGGCCGGTGCGGTGCGGGTGAACGGCGCCACCGAGACCGGCCGCGCCGCACGGCTGCGCGCCGGTGACGAGGTGATCGTGGCGGATGAGGCGCTCGAGCGGCACCGCAGGACCGCCGATCCCGAACCCGAAGCGAGCGTTGCCGTGGCGGTGGTCCACGAGGATCGGGACCTCGTCGTCGTGGACAAGCCGGCCGGGCTCGTGGTGCACCCGGGAGCCGGCAGGACGACGGGAACGCTCTGCGCGGGGCTGCTGGCCCGCTACCCGGAGATCGCCGGCATCGGCGAGCGATCCCGTCCGGGGATCGTGCACCGGCTCGACGCCGGTACCAGCGGCCTGCTCGTCGCCGCCCGCTCGCGGCGCGCCTACGAATCGCTCGTGGGGCAGTTGGCCGATCGGACCGTGCGCCGCAGCTACGAGGCGCTCTGCTGGGGCACCGTGGGCGACGACCGGGGCGTCATCGATGCGCCCGTCGGCCGGTCGGGAAAGCGTCCGACGCAGATGACGATCACCGAACGCGGCCGGGCGGCGCGGACCGCCTACGAGGTGCGCCGGCGCTACCGCCGTCCGGCATCGGTCAGCCACCTCGACTGCCGCCTCGAGACCGGCCGGACCCACCAGATCCGGGTCCACCTCGCCGCGATCGGCCATCCGCTGCTGGGCGACGAGGTCTACGGCGCCCGGGCTGGCGCCGGGCACCCCCCGGCGGCCGTGCGGCTCGATCGCCCTGGCCTGCACGCCGCGGCCCTGGGATTCCTCCACCCCCACGACGGCCGCGCCGTGGAGTTCCGGAGCCCGCTCCCGCAGGACCTCGCCGCGGTACTCGCCCGCCTCAGCTAGCACCGCTGGGCGAGGCGCCGGCGCTCAGTCCGGCGCCCCCTCGGCTTCGTCGGGCCAGGGGAGCGTCCCGCCGGCCATGGCCGCGATGTCCGCCAGACTGAAGGAGGAGAGCAGGCGGCGCATCTCCACCCCGACGGAGGCCCAGACCGCCAGGAGGACGCATTGGCCCTCGTGGTCGCAGGCGCCGTCCTTGTGCGGCTCCCCGAAGTCGTCGGCCACGATCGGCGCCTCCACGGCGCTCACGATCTCGCTGAGGTAGATCCGATCGGAGGGTCTCGCCAGCCGGTAGCCACCGCCGACGCCGCGCTTGGACAGGACCAGGCCCGCACCCTTGAGCGCCAGCAGGATCTGCTCGAGGTAGGGCTGCGGCAGACCGGTGCGGTCGGCGATGTCGCGCGCCGACTGGGGCGAGTCCGCTTCGTGCAGCGTCAGGGACAGCAGGGCGCGGCTGGCGTAGTCCGCCCTGGTCGAAACCTTCACACCTGCGAGCGTACCGGTTCCGTTGCCGCCGGCCGGGAGGTGTCGCGCCCGTTGGAGCCGCCGGTGGCGCCGCTAACGTCACAGCCACCGGATCATCCTCGACCTTGGAGCCGGCAAGCATGTCCGACAGCATCGACCAGACCCCCGAGCAGGCGGAGATCGTCGAGGCCGAGGCGCGCGGCGCCGAGGAATCGCAGGGAGACGCCATCGAGCAACCGGCCAAGGTGATGCGTGTCGGCGCCATGCTGCGCGGCCTCCTGGACGAGGTCAGGGAGGCGCCGCTCGACGAGCGCAGCCGCGATCGGCTGCGGGACATCTACGAGATTTCGCTGCAGGAACTGGGTTCGGCGCTCTCACCGGACCTGCGCGAGGAACTCGAGCGCCTGGCGCAGCCGTTCCCCGAGACCGAGGTTCCGACGGAGGGGGAGTTGCGCGTCGCCAAGGCGCAGCTGGTGGGCTGGCTGGAAGGGCTTATCCAGGGCATACAGGCCACGCTCTACGCCCAGCAGCTCATGGCCCGCCGGCAGTTGGCGGACATGCGGGGCCAACTGCCCCCGATCCGCTCCGCGGCAGAGGGCCGCACACCGGAGGATCGACCCGGCAACTATCTCTGAGCCGGCTCCGGGCCGGGGTGCCGTTTGCTCCTTCGGCGCGTGTCCGGTCGGGGCGTGGGGTGCCGTTTGCTCCTTCGGCGCGGGCGCAAGGCGTCGCAAAGCGGCCCCCCGGACCCCTCCCTCGGGGTTTGGTCCGTCCGCTCGGGGCGTGGGCGGTGGTCTGATGCTCGAGAGTCCGGATGCGGCTATGGTCGGCGGTGAAAGGACAGCGCTGTCATTTGTCCACAGGAGGTGGGGACATCGTGGGGACTGTCTCGGGACGCGGTGAGAGATTCGCACACCTGCACGTCCACACCGAGTACTCGATGCTCGACGGCGCGGCGCGCGTCGATGAGCTGGTGAAGGCGGCGGCAGCGGACCGCCAGCCGGCGCTCGGGATCACCGATCACGGGAACATGTACGGGATCGTCCCGTTCTACAAGGCCTGCCGGGACGGAGGGGTCAAGCCGATCCTGGGCATCGAGGCCTACCTGGCTCACGAGGACCGCCGCGAGCGGCCGGCCCGCCGGGGGCGGCTGGACGACAGCGGCGGCGAGACGGCCACCGGGCACAAGCTGTACTACCACCTGACCCTGCTGGCGGAGAACGGGGCCGGGTACCGGAACCTCGTCCAGATCGCAAGCCGGGCGTTCCTGGAGGGCTACTACTACAAGCCCAAGGTGGACTGGGAGGTGCTCTCGGAGCATGCGGAGGGCATCCTGGCAACCACGGGGTGTCTTGGGAGCCACGTCTGCCAGGCGCTGCTGCAGGACGACTTCTCGTCGGCACTGGCCTACGCGGGTCGCCTACGGGACATATTCGGGCCGGCCGGCACGTTCGTCGAACTCCAGGATCACGGCATCGCCGCCCAGAAGCGGATTATGCCGCAGCTCCTGGAGATCGCGGGACGGCTGGACATCCCGCTGCTGGCCACGAACGACAGCCACTACACGAATCGCGCCGACTCCGTGGCCCACGACGCCTTGCTGTGCGTGCAAACCGGGAGCGTCCGCAGCGACCCCAACCGGTTCCACTTCGAGGGTGACGAGCACTACCTCAAGACGGCGCGGGAGATGCGAGCGCTGTTCTCCGAGTTGCCGGCGGCCTGCGACAGCACGTTGGACATCGCCGAGCGCTGCAACGTCGAGATCACCTTCGGCGACATCAAGCTGCCTCCCTTCCCGGTACCGGAGGGGTTCGAGTCCGCCGACGCGTATCTCGAGCACCTGACGCTGGAGGGCGCGCGGCACCGTTGGGGGGAGCGGTTGCCGGAGGCCACCGCCGACCGGCTGGCCTACGAGTTGCAGGTCATCCGCACCATGGGCTTCGCCTCGTACTTCCTCATCGTCTGGGATCTCATCAGGTACGCGCGCTCCGCCGGCATCCGGGTCGGCCCCGGGCGCGGCAGTGCCGCCGGATGCGCCGTCTCGTACTGCCTCGGCATCACGAGCCTCGACCCGTTGCACTACGACCTGCTCTTCGAACGGTTCCTCAACCCCGGGCGCCGCCAGATGCCCGACATCGACATGGACTTCGACTCGCGTCACCGGGACGATCTGATCCGCTACGCCGCCGACCGCTACGGGCGCGACCACGTGGCGCAGATCATCACGTTCTCCACCATCAAGGGGCGTGCCGCGGTGCGCGACGCGGCGCGCGTGCTGGATCACCCGTACGCCACCGGCGACCGGATCGCCAAGGCTGTTCCCGAGCCGATCATGGGCCGCACGACCCCGCTGAAGGCGTGCCTGGAGCGCGACAGCGCCTACAGCGCCGGCTACGAGTTGGCCGGCGACCTGCGCACGATGTACGCCGAGGACCCCCAGGTGCGGGAGGTCGTGGACGTGGCGCTGGGCCTCGAGGGACTGCGCCGCCAGGACGGGATCCACGCCGCCGCGGTCGTGATCTCCCCTGATCCCCTCACCGAGCACGTGCCTGTCCAGCGCAAACCCACCGACAAGCAGAAGGCCGACGAGGCGCCCATCGTCACGCAGTACGACATGGACGCCGTCGAGGAACTCGGCCTGCTCAAGATGGACTTCCTCGGCCTGCGCACCCTCGACGTCATCACCGACACCGCGGCGCACGTTGCACGGCTGCGTGGCCTCGAACTGGACGTCGACGCACTGGCGCTGGACGACCGGCGCACCTACGAGATGCTCCAGCGCGGCGATACGACAGGGGTGTTCCAACTGGAGAGCCCGCCCGTGCGCGCCCTGCTGCGATCGCTGTTGCCCAGCAACATCAACGACGTCTCCGCCCTGGTGGCGCTCTACCGGCCGGGGCCCATGAAGGACAACATGCACATCACCTACGCCGACCGCAAGATGGGGCGGGCGGACGTGGAACTCCTGCACCCCGCCGCCTCGGAGATCCTCGCCGACACCTACGGACTCATGATCTACCAGGAGTCCATGATGCGGATCGCCCAGCTCTTCGCCGGCTACACCCTCGAGGAGGCCGACAACCTGCGGAAGGCGTGCGGCAAGAAGATCCGCCAGAAGATGGCGGAGGAGAAGGAGAAGTTCATCGACGGCTGCGAGGCCACCGGCTACGGCCGGCGCGTGGGGGAGCAGTGGTGGAACCAGATCGAGCCGTTCGCCGACTACGCCTTCAACAAGAGCCACTCCTACGCCTACGGCCGACCGCCTACCTCAAAGCGAACTACCCGGTGGAGTACATGGCCGCGCTCCTCACGAGCGTGCGGGACAAGATGGAGCGCCTCACGCCGTACCTGCTGGACTGCCGCCTGCAGGAGATCGACGTGGTGGTGCCCGACGTCAACGAGTCGTTCTCGGACTTCACGCCGGTGCTGGACGATGCCTCCCCCGATCGGGGCCGCATCCTCTTCGGGCTCGCGGCGGTGCGCAACGTCGGCGCCGCCGACGCCGCCCACATCATCGCGGCCCGGTCCGACGGCGGCTCGTTCATTGACTTCGACGATTTCTGCGACCGGGTGGATCCATCGGTACTGAACAAGCGCACCGTCGCCTCGCTCATCAAGGCCGGAGCGTTCGACTCGCTGGATCATCCCCGCCAGGGGCTGCTCAACGTGCACGGGCGAACGATCGATGCGGCCATGGCGGAGCGGCGCGACCGGGATGCCGGCGTCCTGAGCCTGTTCGGTGACGCCGGGGTGGCGACCGGCTACAACAGCAAACCCGTCGTGCCCGACATGCACGCCCCGCGCGAGCGCATGCTGGCCGACGAGAAAGAGATGCTGGGGCTGTACATCAGCGACCACCCCCTCGAGGGCATCGAGCAGATCCTCGCACCCAGGAGGGAGCGCAGCGTTGCCGAACTGGTGGAGCTGCCCGACGGCTCGGTCGTCACCGTGGCGGGAGCGATCACGTCGCTGGCGAGGCGTCAGACCCGCAACGGCGCGCACATGGCCACGTTCACCCTCGACGACCGGACCGGGATGATCCCCGTCACGGTCTTCCCCCGGGCGCTGGAGGCCCAGGATGGGTTGCTGGTCGACGAGGCGGTGGTGATCCTGCGCGCCCGTGTCGACCGGCGGGAGGAGGAGCCGAAGCTCATCAGCATCGGACTCGAGGGATTCACGGCCGAGACCCGCGGCGCGCTGCGCCTGCACTTCCCGACCAACGGCGTGACCGAGGACCGGCTCTCCGCCCTCAAGGCCCTCCTCGGCGAGCACGGGGGTGACTCTCCCGTCGAGATCCAGGTGGGCAGGACGTACCTGTTGCAGCTGCCGCAGGAGTACCAGGTCGACACCGAGGCGGGCCTCGTGCCCGAATTGCGCCAACTTCTGGGAGTCCACGCCGTGCAGGTCTGACCGCCGGGACACGTCGGTTTGCGTTCAGGCGCCCGGCACACTGGACTATCGGGGGATGATCGAGGTGGCCGGATAGCGACTGGACAAGGCGGCGACAATGGCAGTTGAGGTCGAGAGCAGGGATTGCACCGCGGTCAGCGACGCCGAGTTGGAGGCGATGGCCGATCTCTGCACCGAGGGCCCGAACCCCTTCGCGGTCGGATTCCTCTCCAAGCAGACCGAACTTTGGGTGCTTCTGACCGAGGCACGTGAGGGGAGCCGCCTGCGCGGCTTCGTGTTCTCCACGCTGGAACGCATCGGCGGGACGCCGGTCGTGATCCTCGGGGCCGGCACGGTGGCGCGCATCTCCCGGCGCAGCACGGTCCTGCAGGCCCTCGTGGCCGAGCAGCTCCATCGTGCCGTGATGGCCTTTCCCGACGAGGACGTGCTGATGGGTCTCCGCATGAACGATCCCTCCACGTTCGAAGTGTTCAAGGTGCTGAGCAATGTCATCCCCCGCCCCGGCCACATCGCCAACGGCGAGGAGCGGGCCTGGGGCAGGCGACTCGCCAAGCGCTACCGGATCGGCAACAGCGCCTACGATCCGCGCTCGTTCATCGCAACGGGCGACGGCGGGCAACCGGCCGTGCTCGACTACGAGACCCTGCGGCCGGAGCGAACCGACCCCGCCCTCGGTGACCTCATGGGGCCGCTGGAGCGCGGCCGGGGCGATTCGCTGGTGGCCGTCGCCTGGGCCACAGCCGGTCGCTTGGAGAAGTACCGGGACTGAGCCTCTCCGGCGCTCGCACGAGCTCTCGGGCAGGGCGGGCACTCGTGGAACTGAGCGAGGTCATCCGCGCCCGCCGGATGACCAGGAACTTCGACCCGCGGCCACTCGAGCGATCCCTGCTGGAGGAGTTGTGCACCCTGGCGCGGCGGGCACCCTCGGCGGGTTTCGCGCAGGGCGCCGAACTGATCATCCTGGACGGGCCGGAGACGCGGGGGAGATTCTGGGAACTGACGCTTCCCGTTCCCGAGCGGGCGGGCTTCGCCTGGCCCGGACTGCTGCGCGCGCCCGCGCTGGTCCTTCCCGCAGCCGACAGCCGCCGCTACCTGGCCCGCTACCGCGAGCCGGACAAGGCTGGGGACCCGGCGCGTCGCCTGGGGGAGAGCACCCGGGCCTGGCCGGTGCCCTACTGGTTGGTGGACTGCGCCTTCGTCGTGCAGAACCTCCTGCTCGCCGCGACCGATCGCGGGCTGGGCGCGCTGTTCTTCGGCCTCTTCCGGGGCGCGCAGGAGGTGCGCGATTGGCTGCAGGTGCCCGAGGGCGTCGAACTGCTGGGCGCCGTGGCACTGGGTTGGCCGGCGGCCGACCGCCCCAGCAACTCCGTGGCGCGCGGCTGGCGCGACCCGGCCGCGGTCCTGCACTGGGGCGGCTGGGACGCCGGGCGGGGATAGGGTGCCCGTCGAGGTCGCGACGGTGGGAGGTGCGATGGCCGGCGAACGGATTCCCCTGGTCGGCTACCTCGTCCTCGAACCCCAGCCGCATCTGGTGGCGAACGAGTGCGAGAGTTGCCGTGCCCGCTTCTTCGATCGCCGCAATGCCTGCGGGTCCTGCGGGGGGCGCAGCTTCGCGCCCGCTCCGATCGCCACGACGGGGCATCTGCGAGCCTTCTCGATCGTGCACCGGGCCGACCCCGGGGTCCGGGTGCCGTTCGTCTCGGCGATCGTGGAGACCGTCGACGGCACCACGGTTCGTGCCAATCTCGTCGAGGTGTCGCCCGACCCCGACGGCGTGCGGCTGGGCATGCCGGTCCGCCTCGTCACCTATCCGGTCGGGATCGACAGCGAGGGCACCGAGTGCATCGCCTTCGCCTTCGCCCCGGTCGCGGCGTGAGCCGGAGACCGCCGATGCCGGCGACCGGCGGTTCGCGTCCCGAAGGCGGGACAGGACGATCGCGTCAACCCTGTGAGAGGAGCCACCAATGACCGAGAGTGTCTGGATCCTGGGTACCGCCATGACCCGTTTCGGCCGCCACGAGATGCTCGACCTCGTGGATCTGGCCTCCGAGGCGGCTCTCGGGGCACTCGACGACGGCGGAGTGAGCGTCAACGACCTCGACGTGCTGGCCTGCGGCTCGCTGTTCTCCGCCAACGCCGGCGTGGGCCAGCAGCTCCTCGGGCAGATCGGCCAGACGGGCATCAGCATCTACAACGTGGCCAATGCCTGCGCCACCGGGGCCACGGCCATCCGTGTGGCGCTCATGGCGATCCGCTCGGGGGAGGCGTCCATGGCGATGGCCGTCGGGGTGGAGAAGATGGGCAAGATGGGGTTGCTGACCAGTTCCCCCAAGGGCAGCAAGGCAGCCGAGGTGTTCGAGCCGTCCGGGCGGTTCGGGTCGGTCCGGTCGGTCGACGGCATCCTCGGCACCAAGACGATGCCGGGAGTCTTCGGCCAGGCGGGCATGCGCTACGCGCACGACCACGACGGCGTGGGTTTCGACCAGTTCGCCCGGATCGCCCACAAGAACCACCTGCACTCCACCCTGAACCCGCTGGCGCAGTACCAGAAGAAGTTCAGCCTCGCCGAGATCAAGGCGGCGCCGATGATGGCCTACCCCAACACGCTGCTGATGTGCTGCCCAACCGGCGACGGCGCGGCGGCCGGTGTGCTCGTGAGCGGGGAGCGACTCCGGACGCTGTCCGCGTCCCAGCGCCGCCGGGCCGTGAAGATCTCCGCCTCGGTGCTCACGAGTGACCCCTACGTGGAGGGCGGGCAGGTGCAGCCCGACGTGAACACCCTCACCCGCAACGCCGCGGACGCGGCCTACGAGCAGGCGGGCGTGGGTCCCGAGGACCTCGATCTGGTGGAGCTGCACGACTGCTTCGCCTCGGCCGAGCTCATCCACTACGACAACCTGCGGCTGTGCGAGCCCGGAGGAGCCGGGGACTTCATCGACTCGGGCGCTCCGTACCGTGACGGCTCCGTGCCGGTGAACGTGTCGGGGGGCCTCATCTCCAAGGGGCACCCCATCGGCGCCACCGGTGTGGCGAACATCTACGAGATCGCCACCCACCTGCGGGACGAGGCCGGCGATCGCCAGATCCCCGGGGCCCGGGTGGGTCTGGCGCACGTCATCGGCCTGGGGTCCTCCTGCGGCGTGCACATCCTGGAGCGGTCAGCCGCCTGAGCCGCCGGCCCGCGCGTGCCGGTCGGCCCCCCGGCCCCCTCCCTCGGTTGATGGCGCGTGCCGGTTCATGGCGCGTGCCGCTCGGAGGCCGGGCTCAGGCGGCGTCGCGGAGGCGGTCTCTCAGTTCGCCGACGTCGCTGGTGGGGGCTTCGCAGACGTAGCCCCGGCACACGTAGGCGGCGCCGTCCGGGCGCTGGGCCCACAGCGGTGAGTCGTACGGCTCGCCCCAGGCCAGCACGGCGTTGGGCAGCCACTGCCGGTGGACGACCTCGGTGAGGTCGGGGCGATCGCCGGTGATAACGATCTCGGTGGCGCCGGCGGCGTGCAGGTCCAGGGCGCACAGCAGGTTGCCGAAGGCGCTGGGATGCTGGCCGGCCAGCGGTCCCAGTAGGCCCAGGATGGCCTCCGCCCGCTCGTGGTACTCCGAGGCTCCCGCGAGGGCTCCCAGCCGGAGCAGGCCGAGCGCGGCGGCGCTGTTCGCCGACGGGGTGGCGTTGTCGAACAGGTCCCGGGGGGTCGCCACGAGCGGCTCGGCGTCACGCCCGCAGGTCAGCAGCCCGCCGCCCTCGGGATCCCAGAACAACTCCAGCAGGTCGTCCGCGGTGCGGCGGGCCTCGGCGATCCAGCGCGCGGCTCCGGTCGCCTCACCCAGGCGGCAGAAGGCGTCGAGCATGGCGGCGTAGTCGGCGGCGCAGGCCAGGTGGCGGGCTTCTGCGGGGCGAGTGGCGTCGCCTGCCTGCCAGGACCGCAGCCAGCGGCCGTCGGGCCGTCGCAGGTTGGCGGTCACGAACTCCCCGCAGGCCACGGCCGCCGCCAGCCAGTCGGCGTTGCCGGTGGCGGTGGCGGCGACGGCCAGTGCGGACATCGCCAGACCGTTCCACTCGGTGAGCACCTTGTCGTCGAGGCCGGGGCGCACCCGCTCCGAGCGAGCCCCGAACAGCGCCCGGCGTGCCTCTTCCACCTCCGGCGGCCGCAGGAGGTCGCCGCGTACCGGCCGCCAGAGGATGTTGGCACCCTCGAAGTTGCCCTCGGCGGTGGCTCCGTACCAGTCGATGGCCGCCTCGGCGGCGTCCCCCGCGGCGGAGCGGATCTCGTCGATGCTCCAGACGTAGAACTTGCCCTCGACGCCCTCGGAGTCGGCATCCTCGGCGGAGGCGAAGCCGCCGCCGGCCAGGCGCAGATCGCGCAGCAGGTACCCGACGGTCTCATCGACCACCCGGCGGTAGCGGGCCTTGCCGGTGGCCTGCCAGGCCCGGGTGTAGAGCCCGAGGAGCAGGGCGTTGTCGTAGAGCATCTTCTCGAAGTGCGGTACCAGCCAGCGTTGGTCGGTGGCGTAGCGCGAGAAGCCGCCGCCCAGGTGGTCGTAGATCCCGCCCGAGGCCATGCAGTCCAGACTGTTGACCACCATCGCCAGTACGTCGTCGTCGCCGGCATTGCGCCAGTGGCGCAGGAGCGCCTCGAGGGTCATGGCCTGCGGGAACTTGGGGGCGTGGCCGAAGCCGCCCCAGGCGGCGTCGTACTGGGGCCGCAGCGCCGCTGCCGCCCGAGCCAGGATCTCACCCTCCGGCGGGCCACCGCCCGACGCCAGTGGCAATCGAGCGGAACGGTCGAGCGCCTCGGTGATGCGCCGCGCCTGGTCCTGCACGTCGCTGCGGCGGTCCTCCCAGGCCTCGTGCACCCGCTGGAGCACGTCGCTGAAGGACGGCATGCCTTGGCGGGAGGTGGGGGGGAAGTAGGTGCCGGCGAAGAACGGCTCACCCTCCGGCGTCAGGAAGACGGTCATCGGCCAGCCACCGTGCCCCGTGAGTGACGTGACCGCCTCCATGTAGAGCGAGTCCACGTCGGGGCGCTCCTCGCGATCCACCTTGACGTTCACGAACAGCCGGTTCATGCGTTCCGCCGTGGCGGGATCCTCGAAGGATTCGTGCGCCATGACATGGCACCAGTGGCACGACGAGTACCCCACCGAGAGCAGCACCGGCTTGCCGGAGCGGCGGGCCTCATCGAAGGCCTCGGTTCCCCAGGGGTACCAATCCACCGGGTTGTCGGCGTGCTGGCGCAGGTAAGGGCTGCCCTCGGTGGCGAGGCGGTTCACGCGCCGAGCATAGGGGTCGCGGGCGGCTGGCCTGCGACGAGCCCCGCTGAGCGCAACGAGAGGCGTCGTCGGCTCGCCGAGCCGGTTGCAACGGGCGAGACCTGCGGTCCGGTAGCGTCCCGGGCGTGACGCGGGTGCGGGAGTGGGTCGCCGGAGCGAGGCCGCGCACGCTGCCTGCCTCGCTGGCGCCGGTCCTCGCCGGCACGGCTGCAGCTGCCCGACCAGGCTTCGGGTGGGGTCAGGGCCTGATCTGGTGGCGCCTGGCAATGGCACTCGTGGTGGCACTGGCCCTGCAGGTGGGCGTGAACTACGCCAACGACTACAGCGACGGCGTGCGCGGCACCGACGACGAGCGGCGGGTTGGTCCGAGGCGTCTCGTTGGCTCCGGTCTCGCCGCTCCGGAGGCCGTGCGCCGCGCCGCGGCGGTTGCCGGCCTCGTGGCGGGAGGCGCCGGATTGGCGCTCGCCGCGGCCGCCGGCTGGGAGCTGGTGATCGTCGGTGCCGCGTGTCTCGCAGCCGGCTGGTTCTACTCCGGCGGCCGCCGTCCGTACGGGTACCGCGGCTGGGGCGAGGTGGCGGTCTTCATCTTCTTCGGCCTCGTGGCAGCGGTCGGCAGTGCCTACGTGCAACTGGAGGCGATCACGGCCCGCAGTGTCTGGGTGGGAGTGGGCTGCGGCTGTCTGAGCTGCGCATTGCTGGTCGTCAACAACCTGCGCGACATCGAGGGTGACGCCGCCGTCGGGAAGCGCACCCTGGCCGTCCGCCTGGGCGCGGCGCCCACGCGGCTGCTGTACGCCGTGCTGGTGCTGGGGGGTTTCGCGGCCCTGGCACCGCTCACCGCCGATGTCAGCTGGCCACCGCGGGGGTTGCTGGCCGATTCGCCCGTCGACCCCATCGAGTTGGCGCAGCTGAGCGCCGGGGAGCCCTGGCCACTGCTGGGCCTGGCCGCTGTTCCCCTGGCAGTCGTGCCGCTGCGAAGGGTTCTCCGCGGTGACCGGGGCGTCGATCTCATCGACGTGCTGGCCGCCACCGGCCGCCTGCTGGCCGCCTACGGCCTCACGATCGCCGCCGGCCTGTGGGTGGCGGCGGTCTTGGCGTAAGCCCGCTCACCGCAGACGGCCTGACGGCCCTGCGGGATCAGGGGGACACCGCGCCTGCCCTGGGTTGGGTCCGAGGGTCCGCGGCCACGTGATCCATCGGCTCGCGAGGCCGTATCGGCGGCTGGGGTTCGGTCGGAGAAGAATCCTTGTCCGCGGGAGGCCCGTCGGCTTGAGGCCCCTCCATTGGCGGCTCGTCGCTCCGAGGCGCATCGGCGAGGTTGATCCGTCTGCGGCTCATCGCCTCGGGGCTCGTCGCTGGGTGGGTCAGCGGTCCGCGGCTTGTCGGCCCCTGGGGCGCCGGGGTGCGGGTCGTCCGGCGGCGGGGGTGGTTTCTGTTTGCAGGCGATGGTGATGGTGTCGCCGTCGTGCAGGGCCGCCCGGCGTGGCGGTTGGGATTCGAACAGCCCGGGCTGTCGGGGGCCCTCGTCGCTGGCGGTGGCGCCGGCTCTGCGTGGCTGTGTCGCCAGCGGGTCTGCCGGCGGTGGTTGTGCCGGCGGGGGGTGCTCGGGTTGGAGTTCGCGTCCAGGCGGCCTGGCGGTGTCGGTGGGCGTGTGGGGTGGCTGGAGGGTGAGGCTGCCGTCGCGACGTCGGATGACTTCTTCGCCGTTGAGATGGACGCGGATGTGGTGGCAGCGGTGACAGAGCAGGCAGGTGTTCTCCAGGGTGGTCTCCCCGCCGTGGCACCAGTGGTCGATGTGGTGGACCTCGCAGATCTTCTCGGTGACGCGGCAGCCGATGCAGCCGCGGTCGCGGGCGACGAGTTGTTTCCGCAGTCGCGGCGGGATCTTGCGTTGGGATCGCCCCAGCAGCGGCCCGCAGGTGTGCTTGTTGAAGATGCCGGGGAGGATCCTGGCGTCACACGCCAACGCCAGCGCTTCGGCTTCGGTGAGGGGCGTGTCGTCGGCGAGGCGGGCATTGACGACCCGCTCGCGCACCAGGTCGTAGTCGGCCAGGACGATGAACTCGGCGCCCACCGGCGCGTCTTGACCGTCGCTGTGGCTCTTGCAGATCAGTTCTGCGAGGGCGTCGGCGGAGCGCTGGGGGGGCGTGGGGCGATCCTTGGGGTCCTCACTGCGGAACAACTCGTCCGATTTCGCCGACAGCGCGGCGCGGACCCGGTTGCCGGTGAGCGGGTCGAACTGCGCGAACAGATGGAACATGCCGTCTCCCTGCTCGCTGATCGAGGCGCGGCGCCGGCGCCGCCGGGAGGCCCGCCGCGCCTCGAGTTCCTGGTCGCTGGTGGCGTCATTCACCATCTGCTTGATGGTGCGTCGCAGCTGGTCCTCGGGCTCGACCTCGGCGGCGTCCAGCAGTGCCCGCCGGTCCACCAGCGCATCGGCGGCGGCGTCGAGGATCATTCCCGCCGCCTCGGGGGTGATCGCACCCTCGGCGAGCCGGTCGGCCACCTCGGGGGATCACTCCAACTGTCCGGCCACCTTCACGGCCTTGCGGGCGCCGGAACGGGACCGCTTCTGATCCCGACACAGCATCTCCTCGGTCGCCTTGTCGCCCTCCCGGCGGGAGATCTCCGAAATCACCTCTGCTTCGGAGGCCGCGATCGCCGCCCGCGCCCGCCCCATGCACCCCAGACGGTCACGCAACACCGCCAACTCCACCTCCCGCAACGACACCGGCGACGCGAACAACCACTCGCCCAACAACGCCCACTCCCCGCCGCCGGCACCACCCCCACCGTCGGCACTGGCGATGCCGGTGTCCGCCTCGGCGGGACCGCGACCGACGAAACCAGAACCGGTACCCGTGGTGGCCGCTCCGCTGCCCGGCTCGCGGTGATCGCTACCGCCACGACCGGCGGCGCCACGGCCGGTGACGGTGCCACCGGTGTGCCTCGGGTCCTCGCCCATCTCGCCATCACCCCTTCGCATCGGTCCCCGGCACCCCCGCCCGTCGGCGGCGAACGCCGCTTGTCATTGCCTGTCCGCAATCTAGAACAGGGGTGTGACACACCCCCTACACCCGTATGTTCCAGTCTCGACACTGATCCAAAATTGTCTTCGACAGGATCAGAACCGACCGGATAGATCGCGGCGAATCCCCTGCTCAACGGGCCGCGGCCCCGCCACACCCCGAGACGATTGAGAGAGAGGCCGGCCCTGCTGGCTGCATCGCGGCTCCTCAGGTGCTGCGGGTGGCGGTGAGGAGTTGGGCGATTCCGCCGCTGAAGACGTGGTGGTCCACGTCGTCGAAGCTGGCCGTCTCTAGTTGGTCGGCGAGTTGGTCCGGCGCCGGTAGCAGGCGCAGCGAGTCGGGCAGGTAGCGGTAGGCCTCCCGGTCCGACAGGAGCCCGCCGATGATCGGGACGACCCGGCCGAAGTAACCCGGCAGGTCGGCTCCGCCACCTCCAGGAGGGCGATGCGGCCGCCGGGCCGTACCGCTCGGGCCACCTCGGCGAGGAAGGCCTCCGGATCGGTCACGTTGCGCAGGGCGAAACCGCAGACGGCCCCCTCGAGGGCGCCATCGGGCAGCGGCAGGCGCAACACGTCGGCCCGCACCAGGGGAGCGGAGGTGGTGGCGTGGCGCAGCATTCCGGCCGAGAAGTCGACACCCACGGCACGGTGGCGCACTCGCTCGAGTTCATCGCAGAAGTCTCCTGTCCCGCAGGCCAGGTCGGCCACGAGCGACCCCGCCGACAGGTCCATCAGCCGGACGCTGCGGCGCCGCCAGCGGCGGTCCAGGCCGAAGGTGAGCAGCCGGTTGAGGAGGTCGTAGCGTCGCGCCACCCGATCGAACATGCGCTCGACGGCGCGCTCGCGGCCGGCGCCGAACAGATCGGCGTTCTTGACGGTCTCGGAGGCTCGGGAGCGCATCATCGACCCCCAAGGCTCTGCTGCGACGCGCCGGCAGGATCAGCCGGATGTTTCCGGCCCTGGATTCCGGCCTCCGCCGGAATGATGGTTGGGACCCGAGGGATTCGTCGCGCCGCGCAGTGATTCCAGCCTCCTGGACTTGGGCCTGGGATCGAGTCCGGGACAGGCGCTCCACCAGAATGGCGGGTGCGATTGTTCCGGGCGCCTAGCGGAACCACGTGCGGTAGTAGCCCCGGCTCATGGGGTGTAGGAGTAGGCCCACGAGGGCGAGCGCCAGCAGCACGCCGATCAGGTCCCAGGCCGAGAACGCCGCCAGCATCCCGAGGACCTCGCCCAGCATCTCCAGGAATCCGTACAACACCGCCAGGCGGTAACCGTTCTTGCGTTCCCGGACCGTTCCCTGCGCCGCGCCGAAGGCGAGCAACCCGGTCAGGATCAGGAAGATACTGAGGGGGTGCCCGATCAAGGTGAGGCCCCTGAGGACGGCGAAGAACCCGGAAATATAGAGGAGCACGACCGCGATCTGCAGGGTCTGCGGAAGCGAGGGATTCGTCCAGCGGAACTGCCTCATGGCCCTAGTCTGCTCGCTCTATCCGGCGCGGCCCACCATTGGCGCCTGCCGGCTCGGTGTGGTCTCGGGCGCGCCCCGACAACGCGGCGACATAGGCCCGGTTGGTGTGGTGGTGCCGGAAGCCGAGACGCCGGTAGACGGCGTTGGCCGCGGCGTTGTCGGATTCCACGTAGAGCATCGCGACGGTCGGTCCACGGCTGTGGAGGTGGGCCAGACCCGCCAGGGTCAGCGGCCCGCCGATGCCTCGTCCCTGGCAGGCCGGATCCACGGCGATCACGTAGATCTCGCCCACGGGAATGTCCCCGGGTGGCGGTCCGCCCCCCGGATGGACCTTCGTCCAGCAGAATCCCGCCAGGCGACCCTCCAGTTCGTGGAGCAGGAACCCCGCCGCGTCGTACCAGGGTTCGGCCTGGCGCGCCCGCAGGTCGTCGGCGGTCATGGCGCCCTGCTCGGGGTGCCAGCCGAAGGCCCGCCGGTTCACCGCCAGCACCGCGTCGGTGTCTCCCGGTTCGAAGGGGCGCACCGCCAGATCCGAGGGTGCGGCCGGCAGCGGCGCACGCAACTGCCAGAGGTCGCGATAGGCCGTGAACCCGAACTCCGCCGCCAATGCGTCGTCGGAAGGTTCCACATGGCCGATCCAGAGCCTGCACGTGCTCCCGCCGGCGGCCCGCACGGTGGCCACGGCCGCCGCCAACCGGTCCTGCAGCTCTCCGGTATCGAGCGTGAGCCGGTCGGCCGCCGGCAGCTCGATCGTCCAGGCCACCTCACCATCGTTCGGCCCGGAAATCTCGATCGCCACCGCAGCGGAGGCTACTCCCACCCATATCCGATAAGAGTCGTCCGAAGCCTCACGCGGCAATGACCGGATGGCCGGAACGCCTGCGGGGGAGCGCTACCGTTGCCTGCATGGGTCGTCCACGTTCGCCCCGGGGCCGCGCCCGGGAGACGCACGAGCGCCTGAAGCGGGAGTACCCGGATGCCGATTGCGCGCTGGTTCACGACTCGCCCTACCAGCTGCTGGTCGCCACGATTCTCTCCGCGCAGTGCACCGACAAGAGGGTCAACATGGTCACCCCGGGGCTGTTCGCGCGCTATCCCGCGCCGGAGGACCTGGCTGCCTGCAACCCATCGGAGCTCGAGGCGATGATCCACTCCACCGGCTTCTTCCAGAGCAAGGCCCGCAATCTCATCGGCATGGCCGACCGGCTGGTGCGCCACCACGGCGGGGAGGTGCCCAGCTCCATGCGCGAGCTGACGGCCCTTCCCGGAGTGGGGCGGAAGACGGCCAACGTGGTGCGCAGCGTGGCGTTCGACCTACCGGGCCTGCCGGTGGACACCCACGTCGGCCGTCTCGCCCGGCGCCTCGGCATGACCGAGGCCACCGATCCCACCGTCGTCGAGAGGGAGCTGAATCCCATGATCCCGGCGGGCGAACGGGGGGACTTCAGCATGCGCCTGATCCTGCACGGGCGGCAGGTGTGCAGGGCGCGTCGCGCCGACTGCGACCGATGCATCTGCAACGACTTCTGCCCATCGGCGTTCGCCGTCTGAGCATGCGTGCATTGCGCCGGCTCGAGGGGTTCGCGGCGCGCCATCTGCGCCGGGACGACACGGAGGGGAGTCGGGAGACAGCTAGCGTCGCCGCGGTGGCGGGCAAGAACGGACTCCTCGCCGTCATCGACGCGCGCGGGGCGACCGATCCCTGCCTGCCGGGCGTCCCCGAGGCGAGTTCTCCGGGAGTCCTGGAGTCGGTGCGCGAGATCATCCGCGACGTGCGGCGCGACGGCGACGCGGCCCTGCGCGAGCTGGCGAGGCGCTTCGACGGGGCGGCGCTCACCGATCTGGCCGTGAGCCCGGCAGCGTGCACGGCAGCGCTCGAGAACCTGGCTCCCCCCGTGCGCGAGGCACTCGAGGCGGCCGCGGTGCGGATCGAGGCCTTCCACCGCACGCAGCTCGAGCCCCAGGCCAGCTGGACGTGCGACGGCGTGACAGTCCGCTCGCTGCAGATTCCGGTGGACCGGGCCGGGTTGTACGTCCCCGGCGGGCGGGCGGCCTATCCCTCGACGGTCCTGATGACCGCCATCCCCGCCCGGGTGGCCGGCGTGGCGAGCCTGGCGCTGTGCGTGCCGCCCGGTCCCGACGGCACGGTTGCGCCCGTCACACTGGCCGCCGCGGCGCTCGCGGGTACCCAGGAGGTGTACGCGGTCGGCGGTGCGGGTGCCGTGGCCGCGCTGGCGTACGGCACCGACACGATCCCGCGGGTGGATCTGATCGCCGGTCCGGGGAACATCTATGTCGCCGTGGCCAAGCAGGAGGTGGCCGGCATCGTCGGCGTGCCCTCGGCCTTCGCCGGGCCCTCCGAGGTGGTGGTCGTCGCCGACGGCTCGGCTCCGCCCGAACTCGCTGCGGTCGACCTGATCGTGCAGGCCGAGCACGGCCCCGACGGCATGGCGTGCCTGGTCACCTGGGATCCGGCCGTGGCCGCGGCCGTGGCCGCAGAGGTGGAGGCCGCGGCTGCCAGGGCACCGCGCCGGGCGGAGATCGAGGCGACCCTTGCCTCCTCGGGCTATGCCGTCGTCGTGGACGGCCCGGAGGCGGCCGCCCGCGTGGTGAACCGGATCGCACCCGAGCACCTGCAGCTCATGGTGGCCGCGCCCGAGGCGCTGCTCCCGCTCATCCGCCACGCCGGTGCCATCTTCTGCGGCGAGAACGCCCCGGCCTCCCTGGGGGACTACCTGGCGGGACCCTCGCACGTGCTGCCGACGGGACGCACGGCCCGGTTCGGTTCGGCGCTGGGTGTTGCCGACTTCTGCCGCCGGACCCATGTCATCTCCGCCGACGAGGAGGCCATGGTCCGACTCGGACCCGCGATCGAGACGCTGGCGATCGCCGAGGGCCTGCCCGCACATGCCGCCTCGGTCAGGAAGCGGCTGGACCGCCTGGCGAATCCGGCTGCCGCGGGCGAGCGGCCATGAGCTGGCCGCAGTCCCGCCCGCAGGTGGCGACGATGAAGGGGTACCACTCGCCGCAGGTGGATGTGCGCGTGCGACTCAACACCAACGAGTCCCCGTTCGCGCCAGCCGAAGGGTTCCGGGAGGCACTCGCCGAACGGCTGGCGTCCGTCGACTGGAATCGCTACCCGCCGCGCGCGGCCGAGCCGCTGCGCGCCGGTATCGCCGCGCTGCACGGGGTCTCCCCCGACAACGTGATCGCCGCCAACGGATCCAATGAGGTCATCCAGACCTTGCTGCTGACCTACGCCGGCGGGAACGGGCGCGTCGGGCTGTTCTCGCCGACCTATGCCCTGCACTCCCACATCGCCCGCATCGTCGGCGCCGAGGTCGTGACGGCGACCCGCGCCCCGGACTTCCGCGTCGGCGCCGAAGCGGTGGCCCGGTTCGCCGCCGATGAGCGCCCGGACGTGCTGTTCCTGTGTTCGCCCAACAATCCGACCGGCACCGTGGAGGATCCCGAAACGGTCCGGGCGGCTCTCGAGGCCGTCTCGGACTACGGAGGCGTCCTCGTCGTGGACGAGGCCTACATCCAGTTCACGGGACGCCGGCCCGGCAGGTTCACGGCGGTCGACCTGCAGGACGAGGCGACCCCGCTGGTGGTGTGCCGCACCTTCTCCAAGGCCTGGGCCCTGGCTGCCGTCCGGCTCGGCTACGCGCTGGCGCCGTCGCGCATCGTCGCCGAGATGCACAAGGTCGTGCTGCCGTACCACCTCGACGTCATGACGCAGGAGATCGGCATGCTCTGCCTGCAGCATGCCGCCGCCGCCGACCGGCGGGCGGCCGCCGTGGTGGCCGAGCGGGAGCGACTGGCGGAACACCTGTCCGGGTTGCCGGTGCGGCATTGGCCCTCGGGCGCCAACTTCATCCTCTTCCGCCCCTCCGGCCGGGACGGCGCGGCGGTGTGGCAGGGTCTCGTGGACCGGTCGGTGCTCGTGCGTGACTGCAGTTCCTGGGAGGGGCTCCGCGACTGCCTGCGCGTCACCGTCGGCACGCCGGAGGAGAACACGCTGTTCCTCGAGGCCCTGGCGGCCGTTCTGCGCTGAGGCGTCCGCGCGCCGGGCGCTGCTGCGATACTGCACAGTGCCGGCGGCAAACACCCGGCAACCGACGACCGAGGAGGAGCCGTGGGCGAGCGGCAGTCCCGACGGCAACGGAGTACCGCGGAGACCAGTATCGGGATCAGCCTCGATGTGGACGGCGACGGGCAAAGCGACGTCTCCACCGGCCTGCCGTTCTTCGACCACATGCTGGCACAGTTGGCGCGCCACGGAGGGTGGAACCTGAGCGTCGAAGCGAGCGGCGACCTCGCCGTGGACGCGCACCACACCGTGGAGGACACGGGCATCCTGCTCGGGCAGTGCCTCCGGGAGGCGCTCGGTGACAAGCGCGGCGTGCGCCGGTTCGCCTCCGCCGCCGTTCCCCTCGACGAGGCACTCGTGGACGTGGCCCTGGACCTCTCGGGCCGCCCCTATCTCCACTACGAGTTGGATCCCCCGGGTGAGAAGATCCTCGGCGATCCGCCCTTCGATCCCCAGTTGATGGAGGAGTTCTGGCGGGCGTTCGTCACCAGTGCGGCCATCACGCTGCACCTCGTGCTGGTGCGCGGCCGCAACACGCACCACATCCTGGAGTCCGCATTCAAGAGCGTGGCGCGCAGCCTGCGCGATGCGGTGCGCGTCGAGGGTGCCGACGTGCCCTCGACGAAGGGCACCCTCTAGACCGCCCGGACGGAGACTCCGGACAGCCATGAGCGCTTCGGGACGCCCGGTCGTGGCGGTTCTGGACTACGGCATCGGCAACCTCCGGTCGGCGCAGAAGGGACTGGAGCGCGCCGGCGCGGACGCCCACCTGACCGCCGACCCGGAGCTCATCAGGCGGGCCGACGGCCTCGTGCTGCCGGGCGTGGGCGCCTTCGCGCCCTGCATGGCGGCGCTCGAAGGGGCAGCTCTGGATCGCGAGGCGCGGCGCGCCGTGGAGGAGGGGGTGCCCTTCCTGGGCATCTGCATCGGTATGCAGATGCTCTACGAGGGGTCCGAGGAGGCCCCCGGGCGCCGCGGTCTGGGCCTCCTGCCCGGCGACGTACGCAGGCTCCCCGACGGTGTCAAGAGACCCCAGATGCAGTGGAACCGGCTACAGGTGGACCGGCCCGACGCGCTGCTGGCCGGACTGGACGGGGCGTGGGTCTACTTCGTGCACTCCTATTCCGCCGAGATCTCCTCCAACACGATCGCCACCTGCGACTACGGCGGTCCCGTGAGCGCTGTGGCGGCCACCGGAGCGCTGTGGGGCGTCCAGTTCCACCCCGAGAAGTCCGGCGCCGAGGGGCTGCGACTGCTCGGTAATTTCGTGGCGATCCTGGCGTGCCGCTGATGCTGCTGTTCCCGGCCATCGATCTGCGCGGCGGGCGCTGCGTGCGCCTCTACCGGGGTGACTTCGGCGCCGAGACCGTCTACGCGGAGGACCCCGAGACGGTGGCGGCGTCGTTCGCCGCGGCGGGTGCGCCGTGGCTGCACGTCGTGGATCTCGACGCGGCGCGATCCGGTGAGCTCACCAACCTCGCCCAGGTGGCCGCAATCGTCACCGCCGCCGGCGTGCCGGTGCAGTACGGCGGGGGAGTGCGGTCGGTGGCCGCCGCCGCGCAGCTCGCGAGCTTGGGCGTGGCCCGCGTCGTGATGGGGACCGCGGCTCTCGAGAACCCCGCGCTGCTCGCAGAGATCTCGGCCCGCCAGCCGGTGGCGCTGGGGCTGGATGTCCGCGGGCGCGAGGTCGCCGTGCGGGGTTGGCGCGCCGGCAGCGGACGGAGCCTCGGCGAGGTGCTGGCCACCGAGCCCGCCGTGGAGGCCCTCGTGGTCACGCAGATCGCCACCGACGGCACCCTCGGCGGCCCCGATGTGGAACTGCTGGCCGAGGTACTCGCCGCCACGGACCTCCCCCTGATCGCCTCGGGCGGGGTCGGCGATCTGGCGGATCTGCGGCGGCTCGCCCGCCTGCGGGCCGGCGGGCGCTCGCTGGCCGGCACCATCGTCGGGCGCGCCATCTACGAGCGGACGCTGAGCCTCGCCGAGGCCCTGCGCGAACTCGCCGAGGAGGCGGCGGCGCCACCGGGAGCCTCGCCGGCCGGGCGGGACAGGGGAAGGGCGCAGCCGTGAGTTCGACCGTCGTCCGCATCATCCCCTGTCTCGACGTCGACGCGGGCCGGGTGGTCAAGGGTGTGGAATTCGTGGATCTGCGAGACGCCGGCGATCCGGTGGAGCTGGCCGCCCGCTATGACGCCGAGGGAGCCGACGAGCTGGTCTTCCTGGACATCACAGCCTCCTCCGACGCCCGCGACGTGATGCTCGAGGTGGCGCGGCGCACGGCCGAGGAGGTGTTCATCCCGTTCACCGTGGGCGGCGGCATCCGCAGCACCGGCGACGCCCGCCGCCTCCTGCGAGCCGGCTCCGACAAGGTCTCGGTCAACACCGCCGCGGTGGCGCGCCCAGCGCTGATCTCGGAGATCGCCGAAGAGTTCGGCACGCAGTGCGTGGTCGTCGCGATCGACGCACGGTTGGATGCGTCGGGCCGGTTCGAGGTGGTCACCCATGGCGGGCGGCGGCCGACCGCACTCGACGCCGTGGAATGGGCGGCACGCGCCGAGAGTCTCGGTGCCGGCGAGATCCTCCTCACCTCCATGGACCGTGACGGCACGAAGGAGGGTTTCGATCTGCCGCTCACCGCCGCCGTCAGCGCTGCCGTCAACGTGCCCGTCATCGCCTCGGGCGGTGTGGGATCGCTGGAGCACCTGGCCGAGGGCGTCGGCGCCGGGGCGGACGCCGTGCTGGCGGCGTCCATCTTCCACTTCGGCGAGTACAGCATCGCCGAGGCCAAGACGGCGCTCTCCGCAGCCGGTGTCCGGGTCCGGCCCGTCAAGGCCGCCGCGGACGGGTAGCGTCGCGGCGTGTCGACTTCGGAGAACTCCCGGCCCTCTCTCGGCGCGGCGACACCGGCCCCCGACGACAAGCTCCCGGTCAAGATGCTCAACGACCGGATCATGGTGCGGATCGGCCCGGCCGAGGGCGAGCGCCGCTCGTCGGGCGGCATCCTCATCCCCGCGACCGCGCAGGTGGGCAAGCGTCTCACCTGGGCGGAGGTCGTTGCCGTCGGCCCCAACGTGCGATCCATGGAGCCGGGCGACAGGGTGCTCTTCAACCCCGAGGATCGCTACGAGGTGGAGGTCAGGGGCGTCGACTACATCATCCTGCGGGAGCGTGACGTGCACGCCGTGGCCGCCCAACGGCTCGAGGAGGGGAGCACCGGCCTCTACCTCTGAGAGTCGCGGCGTCCGCGGGAGGCGCCCCTAGCATGAACGGATGACCGTCGCCACGCCCATCACGCCCGCACCGGGCGCCCTCGAGTCGGTCGTCTTCAATGCCGACGGTCTGGTTCCCGCCATCGTGCAGGACCACGACACGGGCGCCGTGCTGATGCTTGCCTGGATGGACGACGAGGCTCTGCGACGCACCCTCGCCACCGGGAGGACCTGGTTCTGGAGCCGTTCCCGCCGGGAGTACTGGTGCAAGGGTGAGACCTCCGGCGACCGGCAGTACGTCCGCGAGGCGTACTACGACTGCGATGGCGACACCCTGCTGATCAAGGTGATCCAGGAGGGCCGCGGCGCCTGCCACACGGGTGAGCGCTCGTGTTTCTTCACCTCTTTCGGCTGAGGGCGCCGTGAGCGCCCGACCCGGCAGGGAGGAGTTCGGCCGCCTGGCGGTCGGCCATCGCGTGGTGCCGGTCTGGCGGGAACTCCTGGCCGACTTGATCACACCGGTGGCGGCGTTCTCGCGGATCGTGGGCGACGAACCGGGGTTCCTGCTGGAGTCGACCGAACGCGGCAACCGCTGGAGTCGCTTCTCGTTCATGGGGTGTCGCCCGCGGGCCAGGATCGTGGCGAAGGGCCGCCGGCTCGAGATCAGCGGCGACGACCTCGGCCCGGTGCCCACCGAGGCAGGCGTGCTGGCGGCGCTCGAGGTGATCCTGGAGCGCTTCAAGTCCCCCGCCATGGAGGGGCTGCCGCCCCTGCATTCCGGCCTCGTCGGCTACATCGGCTACGACATCGTGCGCGAGGTGGAGCACCTTCCGAGCGCACCGCTCGACGATCTGGGGATGCCCGACGCGGTGCTGGACGTGATCGGGCGGCTGGTGGCGTTCGATCACTGGCGCCAGCGGGTCCTCCTGATCCACAACGTGATCCTCCCGCCCGAACCGTCGGAGGCCTTCCTGGACGACGCCTACGAGCGAGCGCTCGCATCGCTCGACGAGCTGGCCCGCGCCGGGGCCCGGCCCCAGCCCGAGCCGCTGCTGGCACCGCCGGGCGACAACGACCCGTTGCCCGAGATCACATCGACTTGCACCCGCGACGAGTACTGCGCGGCGGTCCGCGCCGCCAAGGAGCACATCCTCGAGGGCGACATCTTCCAAGTGGTGCTGTCCGAGCGCTTCGATTTCGACCTGCAGGCCGAGCCCTTCCAGCTGTACCGATCGCTCCGGCAGGTCAACCCCAGCCCGTACATGTACTTCCTGCGCCAGCCGGAGGTCACCCTGGTGGGGAGTTCACCCGAGCCGATGGTGCAGTTGCGCGACGGGAGGGTGACCTCGCGCCCCATCGCCGGCACCCGGCCGCGCGGTGCCGATGAGCGGGAGGACCGTCGGCTCGCCGGCGAGCTCGCCGAGCATCCCAAGGAGCTGGCGGAGCATCTGATGCTGCTGGACCTGGCGCGGAACGACGTCGGCAGGGTGGTGCGGCCCGGCACGCTGCGCACCGAGGAGCAGATGACACTCGAGTACTACAGCCACGTCATGCATCTCACCTCGCAGGTCGCCGGCGAGTTGGCCGAGGGGCACGGCCCCGTGGACGTGTTGCGGGCGACCCTGCCCGCCGGGACCGTCTCCGGAGCTCCCAAGGTGCGCGCCATGGAGATCATCGACGATCTTGAGACGACCCGGCGCGGGCCCTATGCAGGTGTCGTGGGCTACCTGGACTTCTCCGGCAATCTCGACACGGCCATCACCATCCGCACTGTTGCCGTGCGCGACGGCCGCGCCCACCTGCAGGCCGGCGCGGGCATCGTCGCCGACAGCGTTCCGGAGGAGGAGGAGTTGGAATGCCGGGCCAAGGCGCGGGCACTGCTGGCGGCAGTGCACGCTGCGCGGGCCATGACCCGCGACGCCGGCGGGTGAGCACGGCGCCGTGAGAGTCTCCGAGCGCTACCTCGAGGACTACCGGGCGTTGCGTCACGGCGCGGGAGCGGTGGTGACCGGTCGCGACGTGCTGGAGGTGCGGGGGGAGGACGCGGCGGGCTTCCTGCAGGGCCAGCTCAGCCAGGACGTCGACGCGCTGGCACCCGGTGACGTCGTTCTCTCCCTGCTGCTGCAGCCCGACGGCAAGCTGCAGTGCCTCCTGCGAATCAGCCGAGCCGGCCCGGATCGGTTCCTCTGCGACCTCGCGGCCGGCGAGGGCGAGGCGGCCCTGGCACGGCTCGAGCGCTTCAAGCTCCGCGTGGCGGCGGACATGGAACTGCGGCGGCTCAGCATGGTCGCCGTGCGGGGTCCGGAGGCCCCGGCGCTGCCGCGGCTCGGCGCCGGCTCTGCCGCGAGCGCTGCGACCGGCGACTCCCATGGCGGCAACGGCGATCCCGGGAGCGCCATCGTGGCGGCGCCGGTGCGGTGGGGGAGCCTGCCGGGCTGGGATCTGGTGGCCGGCGAGGTGACGCCGCCGCCGGGGGTGCTTCTCTGCGACCCCGCGGCACTCGAGGCGGTGCGTATCGAATCGGGCGTCCCCGCAGCGGGCTGTGAGCTGACGGCGGGCCTCATACCCGCGGAGGCGGGCATCGTGGCCGAGACGGTGAGCTTCACGAAGGGGTGCTTCGTGGGTCAGGAACTGGTCGCCCGGATCGATAGCCGGGGAGGCAATACGCCGCGGCGGCTGCGCGGCGTCGTGCTCCCCGATGCCGAGGCGCCTCCCACCGGCACGCCACTGGTGGACCTCGACGGCAAGGCGCTGGGGCGCATCACCAGCAGCGCCTTCTCGCCGACCTTCGGTACGGCGGTGGCCCTGGCGTACGTCCACCGTCGTGCCGACCCTCCGGCGCCCGCGCACCTCGGCGAGTCGGGCGGGCCGGCCTGCGAGATCCGGCCGCTCCCGCTTGTGCCGTGACCACCTACCTCGACGCGATCGTCCGGCACCATCGCCGGCGAGCGGCGGCGGACGCTCGTCCCCTGGCCGACCTCTTGCGGCAGGTGGCGGACCTGCCGGCGCCGCGGGGCATGGCGGCCGGCCTGGTGAGCGCGCCCGGGGTGTCCATCATCGCCGAGGTGAAGCGTCGCTCACCGTCGGCCGGCGATCTCTGGGCCGATCTGGATCCGGCGGCGCTGGCCTCCGCCTATCGCAACGGCGGGGCGGCCGCCTTGTCCGTGCTGACCGACGAGGCGTACTTCGGCGGTTCGGCGGACGACCTGCGGGCCGCGCGGCTGGCCGCAGAGCTCCCCGTGCTGCGCAAGGACTTCACCGTCTGCCCCGCCGACGTCTGCGATGCGCGCCTCATGGGCGCCGACGCGGTGCTGCTGATCGCCGCCGCCCTGGACGACCACGAGCTGCGGGACTTCGCGGCGCTGGCCGTCGAACTCGGCCTCGACCCGCTCGTGGAGGTGCACGACGACGCCGAGAGCGAGCGGGCCGCCGCCCTTGGGGCGCGGTTCATCGGCGTGAACCAGCGCGACCTGCAGACCTTCGCCGTCGACCGTTCCGCGGCGGTGCGCCTCGCCGATCGGCTCCCGACCGATGCCGTGACCGTGGCCGAGTCCGGTATCCGCTCCGGCGCGGAGGTCGTGGCGGTGCGGGACGCCGGCTACGACGCCGTGCTCGTGGGCCAGTCGGTCGTCGCTGCCGGAGGTCTCGCCGCGGCGGGCCGGGCGGTCGCCGACCTCGTGGCAGCCGGCCGGTAGGGTCGCGGGCGTGTTCGTCAAGATCTGCGGTATCACGAGCGAGGAGGACGGCCTGCTGGCAGTGGCGATGGGAGCCGACGCGGTCGGATTCCTGTTCGCACCCTCCCCCCGCCGGGTTTCGCCGACGAGGGCCGGCGAGATCTCGCGCCGGCTGCCACCGGAGATCCTGACCGTCGGCGTGTTCCGCAACGAGGATCCCCGCGCCGTGGTGGACATCGCCAACCGGGCCCGGCTGCGGGCCGTGCAGCTGCACGGCCACGAATCCCCCGCGGAGACCCGCCGCGTGCGCGAGCAGGTGGGAACGGTCATCAAGGCCTTCCGCGCCGGCTCGGCGGAGTTGGAGCAGGCGCGTGACTACGGCGCGGACATCGTCCTGGTCGACGCCGACCAGCCGGGCTCGGGGAGGATTTTCGACTGGGCACTCGCCGAGCGGGCCGCCGGCGCGCTCCCGGTCATGGTGGCCGGGGGTCTCAACCCCGAGAACGTGGCTGCGGCGATCGCCAAGACGCGTCCCTGGGGCGTCGACGTCTCCACGGGAGTGGAATCCTCGCCGGGGCGGAAAGATCCGCGCCTCGTGCGCGACTTCGTCACCGCGGCGCGCGCCCCCGGCGGCGGCGCGCCGCCCCCGGACTCCGTCAGCGGCGAGCTCTACGACTGGCAGGCGGAGTCCTGACGGGTGCCACCGGCTTGGTGACAGGAGATCTCTCATGGCCATGACCGACCCCACGCCGGAGGGTCGTTTCGGCGAGTTCGGCGGCTGCTACGTGCCCGAAACGCTGGTGCCGGCCTGCCAGGAACTCGACCGGTCGTTCCGCTCCGCCTGGGCCGACGCCGCCTTTCGCGACCGCTTGGAGAGCCTGCTGCGCGACTACGCCGGCCGGCCGTCGCCGCTGAGCGACTGCATCCGGCTCTCGGCAGAGTTGGGTCTGCGGCTCCTGTTGAAGCGGGAGGACCTCAACCACACCGGTTCGCACAAGATCAACAACGTGCTGGGGCAGGCGCTGCTGGCTCAACGGATGGGAAAGGCCCGGCTCGTGGCCGAGACGGGAGCCGGCCAGCACGGTGTCGCCACCGCCACTGCCGCAGCGCTGCTGGGCATGGAGTGCACCGTCTACATGGGCGAGGTCGACGTGGCTCGGCAGGAGTTGAACGTGTTCCGCATGCGGCTCCTGGGCGCCGAGGTCCATGCGGTGGCGACGGGCAGCCGAACACTCAAGGACGCCATCAACGAGGCCCTGCGCGACTGGGTGGCAACCGTCGAGCGAACCCACTACTGCCTGGGCTCGGTCATGGGCCCCCATCCCTATCCCTGGATGGTGCGCGAATTCCACCGGGTGATCGGCGACGAGGCCCGCCGCCAGTGCGCGGCGCGGCTCGGGGGAGATCCCGACGTCGTCGTGGCTTGCGTCGGCGGCGGCTCCAACGCGGCCGGTATCTTCAGCGGATTCACCGATGGCGAGGCCGAACTCGTCGGCGTCGAGCCTGCGGGCGGCGCGGCCGTCGGGAGGGGGATCCCCGGGGTCGTGCACGGCTCTCTCTCCTACCTCATGCAGGACGAGTTCGGGCAGGTCCTGGAGGCGGCGTCGATCTCGGCCGGGTTGGACTACCCCGGCGTCGGGCCGGAACACGCCCACCTGGCCCGCACCGGTCGCGCCCGCTACGAGAGCGTTACCGACGACGAGGTGCTCGCCGCGTTCGAGCTGCTGTCGCGAACCGAAGGCATCATTCCCGCCCTCGAACCCGCCCACGGGCTGGCCTGGATAAGCCGCGAGCGCCGGGCGCTGGCCGGACGCACGGTCCTGCTGAACCTCTCGGGCCGGGGGGACAAGGACGTCGATCTGGTCATGGGACTGCAGGCGTGACCAGCCGCAGCCCGGGCCGCCTGGAGGCCGCACTGCGGGCCGCGCGCGACGCCGGGCGCAAGTCACTCGTCCCCTACATCACCGGTGGCCTCGACGGCTGGCGGCCCGCGGTCGAGGCCGCCGCCGCGGCCGGAGCCGACGGCGTGGAGATCGGCATCCCGTTCTCCGACCCGGTCATGGACGGTCCCACGATCCAGGCCGCCGGCGACCGGGCGCTCGCCGCGGGGGCAACTCCGGCCGGCATCCTGGCCGCCGCCGCCGAGTTGGACGTCGGCGTGCCGCTGGTGGTGATGACCTACTACAACATCGCCCACCACATGGGCCATCGGCGGTTCGCCCGCTCGCTGGCGGAGACCGGGTTCGCCGGCGCCATCCTGGCCGACCTGCCGCTGGAGGAGAGCGCGCCCTGGACCGCCGCCGCCGACGAGGCCGGGATCGAGACGGTGCTCCTGGCCGCGCCGACCGCCTCGGCCGAGCGCCTGGCGGCCGTGTGCGCCCGCGCCCGGGGCTTCGTCTATGCCGTCGGCCTGCTCGGCGTGACGGGGGAGCGGGACACCCTGGCGGCCAGCGCCACCGTGATCGCCGGCCGGCTCAAGGCGGTCACCGATCTGCCGGTGCTGGTGGGGGTGGGAGTGTCGACGCCGCGCCAGGCGACGGAGGCGACGACGGTCGCCGACGGGGTGGTCGTCGGCTCGGCCGTCGTGCGAAGGCTGCTGGACGGACACGGGCCCGAGGGCGTCGGGGAGGTCGTCGGCGATCTGCGCCGTGCCCTGGACCGCCACGCATCCCGGTGAGATGCCGGCCGATACCGGCCGCGGCCCGCGGGCACGGGGCCGTGGCTGCCGTCACGGTGCTCGCGGTGCTGGCGGCGGCCTGCGGAGGAACCGAGGCGCCCGCGGCTGCTTCGCCAGCTCCGACGACCACGACCCTGTTCATACCGGAGGCGCCGGAGACCGACGTGCCACCGCCGAATGCGAATGGCGACATCCCGCCCGGTCGGGCGCCCCTGGCGGACAGCAGCGGGCGCGAGTCGGTGCCCTCCGCGCTCGTGGACCGCTTCTGGCCCGGCTTCGCCGCGCTCATCCCTCCCGAGCAGATCCGCTCGGGCGGCCCGCCGCCCGACGGCATCCCCGCCCTCGACGAGCCGGTCTTGGCCCCCACCGACGAGATCGACTTCCTGGCCGACAGCGAGGCCGTCCTGTCCCTCGAGATCAACGGCGACGCGCGCGCCTACCCGCTGCAGATCATGACCTGGCACGAGTTGGTCAACGACACCGTGGGCGGCGTGCCGGTGACCATCTCGTACTGCCCGCTGTGCAACTCCTCGGTTGCCTACGACCGCAATGCCGCCGGGCGGGTGCTCGACTTCGGCACCTCCGGGATGCTGTACCAGTCGTCGCTGGTCATGTACGACCGGCAGACCCAGTCGCTGTGGACCCACTTCGACGGTCTCGCCGTGATAGGGGAACTGATCGGCACCCAACTGGACTTCTGGCCGATGGCCGTGGTGTCCTGGGAAGCCTGGCGTGACGCGCATCCCGACGGGATGGTCCTGACGCAGGAGACCGGCTATTTCCGGACCTATGGGCGAAACCCCTATGTCGGCTACGAGACCAGCGAGCGGCTGCTCAGCCCCGCCTTCCAATCCACCGACATCGACGAGCGCCTGCCCGCCAAGGAGCGGGTCGTGGGTATCCGCAGCGCCGGCGATGCGGTCGCCGTGCGGCACGCGCACCTCGAGGAGGCGGGCGTCGTGGAGGTGGATCTCGCAGGCGTGCCGCTCGTCGCCTGGAACCTCCCGGGAGCCAGTTCCGCGATCGATGCGCCGGAGCTGTCCAACGGGATCGACGTGGGCTCCAGCGGCGTCTTCGAACGCCGACTCGAGGGGCGGCTGCTGAGTTTCAGCCGCGCCGGCGACGGGTTCCGCGACGCCGAGACCGGCTCGGTCTGGAACCTCTTCGGCGAGGCCACCGCCGGCGAGCTGGCAGGCAGCCGGCTGCGCCCGCGGGAGTTCGTGGACACCTTCTGGTTCGCCTGGGGCACCTTCGAGCCCACCAGCAGCATCGTCCCGCCGCTGGGTTAGCCGTTCGCCGGGCCAGCCGTTCGCTGCGCTAGCCCGTCGGGACTTCCATCGGGGGAGCCTCCTCCAGCAGGTCGGTGCGGTACAGGTAGCGGATGTCCCAGAGGCCGTAGAGGGTGGGCGTGGTGTTGCCGAAGACGTTGCGAACGGCGCTCAGACGCTCGCCCTGCGTCGTGTAGATGAGCGGCACGTTCTCGGCGACGATCTCCTGAGCGCGGTGATACAGGGCCACGCGTTCGGCCCGATCCAACTCCCGGCCCGCTGCCACGTAGAGGTCGTTGATCTCGGCCTCCCAGGCCGTCGCCGGCGACGGCTGGTTGGGGTACCAGAGATGCAGTTGCTCGCTGCTGTGCCACACGTTGATGCCCTGGTGCGGGTCGGTGCCACCGGTCAGACCGATCACCACGGCCTCCCAGTCGTAGGAAACGGTGAGTCGCCCGACCAGATCGCCGAACTCGACCGGCACGTAGTTGACGGCGAGGCCGATGTCCTCCATACCGCGGTGGATGATCTCGGTGACCCGCTGGCGGACATCGTTGCCCGTATTGGTCGCCAGCGAGAACCGGATCGGGTTGCCGGCGGCGTCCTCGCGGACGCCGTCTCCGTCGCGATCGGTCCAGCCGAGCTCGTCGAGGATCTCGCCGGCACGAGCCGGGTCGTACCCGTAGCGCCGCACGTCGGGATTGTGGAAGTCGCCGGCGGCGGGGCTGATGGAGGACCACTGGGCGTAGCCCAGACCGTGCTGCACCTCATCGATGATGCTGTCCTTGTCGATGCTGTGAGCCACGGCCTGGCGGAAGCGCACGTCGCGGAACCAGGCGAGCTGCTCCGGGGCCACGTGGGGGTTGCCGGTCTCGGGATCGTATCCCGGGTTCATGTTGAAGACCAGGAAGTTCGTCCCGAAGGCAGGACCACGCCGGTGGATCGTGAAGTTCTGCTCGTCCTGCAGAGGTTCGAGCCGAATGAACTCCTCGCCCAGCACGCCGTGCGTGTCCGACTCGCCGGCGAGGAAGGCGGCGAGTGTGGCATCGAGGTTCTCGACGATGACGCGCACGATCTCGTCCAGGTACGGCAGGCGGTTGCCGGCGTCGTCGGTGAGCCAGTAGGTCGGGTTGCGGCGCATCACGAGCCGCTCGCCGGGTTCGTAGGCGGCGATGGTGAAGGGTCCGGTGCCGATGACCTCCGCCGGGTCCGTGTGGATGTCCCAGACCGAGGCGAACGTCCCGTCAGCGACGTGCCTCTCGAGGACGTGCTTCGGGTAGATGGCCGTGCCCAGCGAGCGCAGGAAGGACGCAGAGGGCACCGGCAGGACCATCCGCACCGTGTGATCGTCCAGCGCCGTGACCTCCATGTGGTCCTTCTGCCACTGGCCCTCCTCGTCGAGGAACCGGAACTCGAAAGTCGGGCGCGCCGAGGCCGCGATCTCGTGGTTGTAGATGATCCGATTGAAGGTGAAGTCCACGTCGTGGGCGGTGAACGGCTCCCCGTCGTGCCAGGTGACGTCCCTGCGGAGATGGAATGTCCAGGTGAGGTCGTCCTCGGAGCGCTCCCAGGATTCCGCAAGCGCGGGCTCGACCTCGTCGTTCAACCAGGAGGTCTCGGTGAGCCCTTCGAAGAGATAGCCCAGCACGTTCGAGGAGCCGGCGTCGTTCGAGACGGCAAGGTTGAAGGTGAGCGGCTCGGAGATGGTGGCGATCGTGAGGCGGCCGCCGTGACTACCGACGGCGTAGCCGAACTCTGCCGCGTTGCGCCCGAGCGCGGCCACGACCGACTCCGACTCGCCGCGCGGATCAGTGGTCTCCGAAGTCGCCGGGTCCTCGGTCCCCGTTGCGGCGGGCGCCGCGGCGGCCAGGAGCATGAGCGATGTGAGCAACAGTGTCAGCAGCGACCGGAGCCGCAGGCGGCGAAGGGCCAAGCCTCGTAACGTCATCTCTCTCCCATCTTGGCGTTGTTCCGGAGTGCGAGGTCGAGCGGAGAGGTTAGCGGCGCACGAACGTCGGATCTCCTGTACCGGCGGTGAGGTAGCTGTGGCTGCGGCCCGCCCTAGGATTGCGCCTCTAGCAGGTGCACCAGCGAGGAACCCCGATGAGACTCCAACCCGGCGACCCGGCACCGGATTTCAGGCTGATGAACCAGGACGGCGAAGAGGTCTCGCTGGCGGACTTCGCCGGGCGGAGAGTGGCACTGTTCTTCTACCCGAAGGCTCTGACCCCCGGTTGAACGAAGCAGGCCTGCGGCATGCGTGACATCGCCGACGAACTGCCGGAGGAGGTCTCCATCCTGGGAATGAGCGCGGATCCACCCAACCGCCAGAAGCGCTTCGACGAGAAGCACGACCTGGGTTTCGGGTTGCTCTCGGATCCCGACAACTCCGTAACCGGCGCCTTCGGGGCGCGCAGCGAGAAGAAGATGTACGGCAACACCTTCATTGGCACCACCCGGTCGGCCTTCCTGATCGACGTCGAGGGCCGCATCGAGCAGGCCTGGTACGGGATCAGCCCGAAGGACACGCCGTTTGAGATCCTGGCCGCCCTCGAGGAGAGCGAGTGAGCGGAGCGTCGCTGCCGGCACCCGCCTCGGTTCTCCCGCACAGGCCCCCATTCCTGCTGCTGGACGAGGTCACCCTGCTGGTGCCCGGCGAACGGGCCGAGGGCTCCTGGCGTACGACCGGTTCGGAGACGTTCTTCGCCGGCCACTTCCCGGGCCGGCCCACGTTGCCGGGCGTCCTGATGACCGAGGCCCTTGCCCAGCTGGGCGCCTACGCGGTCCTCAGCGACGAGCGCCTGACCGGCAGGTTGCCACTGTTCGGGGGCATCGACGGCGCCCGTTTCCGTCGCCAGGTGCTGCCCGGTGAGCGCCTCGACCTGCGTGTGGAGGTGCTCCGCCTGTCGGCCCGCGCCGGGCGGGCCGCGGGGGAGGCGACGGTGGACGGGGCGGTGGCCTGCACCTGCGAGTTGATGTTCGTGGCGGTGCCCGCCTGAGGGCTGGGGTCGCGGCGCCTCAGGCGGCTGGTGGCGGGCTGATGACGAGGCAGCCGTTGTGGCCGCCGAACCCGAACGAGTTGGAAAGGCTGGGACCCGGCTCCCAGTCGCAGGGGTCCGGCGCCACGATCCGGATGGGGGCCATGTCCGGGTCAGGATTGACGTAACCGGCGGTCGGCGGTAGCACGCCGTGGTGCATCGACATGATGATGGCGACCGCCTCGACGGCGCCGGCAGCCCCGAGGGCGTGACCGGTCACTCCCTTGGTCGAGGTCACGAGGGGACCGGGCGTGCCGAAGACCTTCGCGATGGCCTCGGCCTCGTTGGCGTCATTCAGCGCTGTGGAGGTGCCATGGGCGTTGATGTGGAGCACCTCGGAGGGCGTGATCCCGGCGTCGGCGAGTGCCAGTTCCATGCAGGCCACCGCGCCCGCACCGCCGGGCGCCGGAGCGGTGATGTGGTAGGCGTCGGCGGTGCTGGCGTAGCCGGTGATCTCGGCGAGGATCCCGGCGCCACGGCCCTGGGCGTGTTCGAGTTCCTCGAGCACCACCACCCCGCACCCCTCGGCCTGCATGAAGCCGTCGCGATCCCGGTCGAACGGGCGGGAGATGCCCACTCGCGACAGCGCCGTCATGTTGGCGAAGCCCTGGAGGCCGGTCGGGGAACTCGAGCATTCCGAGCCGCCGGCCAGCATCACGTCGCAGCGGCCGTGGCGGATCAGTTCGGCGGCGTTGCCGATGGACTGGGTGGCGGAAGCGCAGGCAGTGGACGTCACCTCGCAGGGCCCCTGGTAGCCGTAGCGCATGGAGACTGCCGCAGCGGCGGCATTCGCCATCATCATCGGGATCAGGAACGGTGTGACGCGCTTGGCGCCCAGCGCGAAATGCCGTAGCACGTAGGTCTCGATGCTCATCAGGCCGCCCACGCCGGTGCCGATCCAGACGCCGACGCGCTCCGGGTCCGCTCGCAGGTCGCCGGCCTGCTCCAGCGCCTCGGCGGCACCCGCCAGGGCGAACTGGGTGAACCGGTCGTGGCGTCGCATCTCCTTGGCGTTGGCGAAGTGCGGGGCCGGATCGAACCCCACCACCGAGCGCAACCCCTCGGGTGGTTCGCTCAGCAGTCCGGCGAAGAAGTCCTCCCGGCCGATCCCGCAGGCCGCCAGGACGCCGAGGCCGGTGACGACCACCCGGCGCCGGCTCATCCCAACTTGGCGGCAATCATCGCGAAGGCGGCGCCGATGGTCTCGATGTCCTCGAGTTCCTCCTCCTCCACGGTCACGTCGAACTCTTCCTCGAGGGCCATGACCAGTTCCACGAGGTCGAGGCTGTCGGCGTCGAGGTCGTCGGCGAAACTGGCCTCGAGGGTCACCTCGTCCTCCGCGACCGACAGCACGTCGACCGCACAGCGCCGGAACCGTTCGAAATGGTCGTTACTGCTCACTGCATTCACTCCGTCGTCTCGGTGTCAACTCATACTCAAGCCGCCGTCCACGGGGACAACGGCTCCGGTGATGTATCCGGCCTCCGCTGAGACCAGGAATCGTACGGTGGCCGCCACTTCGGCCGTCGTTCCGAAACGGCCGAGCGGGACCGCAGCGCGGATCTCTTCCTGCCGTTTCTCGCTCAGTGCATCGATCATATCGGTCTCGATGGGGCCCGGAGCCACCACGTTGACGGTTACGTTCCGCCCCGCCAGTTCCTTGGCGACCGAGCGCGCCAGCCCCACGAGTCCTGCCTTGGAGGCGGCATAGTTGGCCTGCCCGGCCTGCCCGCCCAACCCGACCACCGAGGAGATGAGCACGACGCGTCCCCAGCGGGCGCGCAGCATCGACCGCACACCCCGCCGCAGGAGCCGGTACCCACCGGTCAGATTCGTGTCGAGCACCGCCGTGAAGTCCTCCTCGCTCATGCGAAGCAACAGGTTGTCGCGGGTGATGCCGGCGTTGGACACGAGGATCTCCACGGGTCCGAGCGCCTCCTCGGTGGCACCGTAGGCGGCGTCCACGCCGGCGGCATCGGTCACATCGCAGCGGATCGCAACCAGCCCCGCCTGTTCGGCGCACTCCGGCGGGCTGGTCCGGTAGGTGACGGCCACACGATGCCCGGCCTCCTGCAGCGCCACGGCACAGGCCAAGCCGATACCCCGAGCTCCACCGGTCACGAGCGCCACCCGGCCGGTGTCGGCCGTGCCGTTCACAGCTCCCAGCGCATGAGCGCGCTGGCGGCGGTCATGCCGGCGCCGAAGCCGACCAGCAGCACGATGTCGCCGGCGCGTAGGCGGCCGCCGGCGGCGGCGTCGGCGAGCCCGAGCGGGATGGAGGCGGAGGAGGTATTGCCGGTCCAGCTGAGAACCTGCACGGTTTGATCCTCGGAGATCCCGAGTCTCTCGCAGGCGCTCTGGATGATCCGGGCGTTCGCCTGATGGGGGACGACGAGGTTCACGTCGGTGGTGCCGAGTCCGGCCGACGCCAGGGCGCGTTCGCAGGTGGCAACCATGATGCGAACGGCCTGGCGGAAGACCTCCCGGCCCTCCATGTAGATGAAGCGGCCGAAATCGCAGTACAGCGATTTCTCCAACTCCCCGTTGCAGTCCAGCGCCCAGCTCAGGAGGGCGTTGTCCTCCGCCGGTGTCGCCGAGATCACCACGGCACCGGCGCCGTCGCCGAACAGCACGGCAGTGGCGCGATCCTCCCAGTCCACGAAGCGGCTGAGGGTCTCCGAACCGATCAGCAGGACGTTCTCGGCGCCCGCCAGGATCAGTCCGTGGGCCACGTTGAGTCCGTACACGAAACCCGAGCAGGCGGCGTTCAGATCGAAGGCGCCACAGCGGGCGCCGAGGCTCGTCTGCACCGAACTGGCCGTGGCGGGGATCACGCGATCAGGTGTCGTCGTGGCGAGGATGATCGCATCGAGGCTCTCGGCGGGCAGGCCGGACATCTGCAGGGCCCGTTGGCCGGCGTCGATCGCCAGCGAGCGCGTTGAGCCGCCGATGCGCCGCTCCTTGATGCCGGTGCGCTCGGTGATCCAGGTGTCACTCGTGTCGAGGGTCTCGGCGAGGTCGTGATTGGTGATGACACGCTCGGGAAGGGCTGTGCCGTACCCGGTGATGCGACTGCCCCTGCTCATCGTGCCGATCGCCCTTGCGGTGCGGGCCGGGCGGCCACAATCCAGAATTCCGGCATCAGTCCGTGCGCAACCAGGCGATCGGCTGGTTGATCGTGACCCGCTCGCCGTCCACGGCCAGATAGTCCATCACAACGCCGTTGAAAGGGGAGCGCACCGGCTCGCCGTTCACCTCGCCGAGTACGGCGCCGGTGGCGATCCGGGAACCCTTGCAGTCGGGGCGTGCGGGGGTGAACACGCCCGCGGCCGGCGCCACGACCAGCCGCTCGTAGGCATAGAGCGACTCGCCCTCGGGGCGGGCGGACTCGGTGGCACTCCGGGCCCCGACGGATTCGAGAAGCGGATCGATGTCGCTCGGGCTCCGCACGCTGAGGGTCGCCGGGGCGCGGTCGATGCGCTTGGCCAGTCCCGTCAGCGCGCTCCCGGGGCCGAGTTCAACGATCGTCTCGCCGCCGGCGTCCAGCAGGCGGCGGATCGTCTGCTGCCAGCGGACGGGGCTCGTCAGCTGGCGGGCCAGGAGGCGGGGCCATGGACGAGCGCTCTCGTACGGGGCGGCGTCGACGTTGGCGTAGACCGGGGCGTCGGGATCCTGGAAGTCGGCCTGGGCGATCGCCTTCGTGAGGCGGTCGTAAGCCGATGCCATGAAGGGCGTATGGAAGGCCCCGCCCACCTGCAGCCGCATGACCCGCTTGGCACCCGAGCGGCGTGCCACGTCGCCGGCGGTGGCGACGTCGGCGGGTGAGCCGGCGATCACGACCTGACCGGGAGCGTTGTAGTTGGCGATCCAGACCTTTGGGCCGGCCTCCTCGCAGGCCGCCTCCACCTCGGCATCGGCCAGGCCCAGCACGGCGGCCATAGTGCCCTCCTGCTCCTCGGAGGCCAGCTGCATGGCCTCCCCGCGCTCGGCGACGAGATAGGCGGCCTCGCCGAAGTCCAGGATGCCTGAAGCCACGAGGGCGCTGTACTCGCCGAGGCTGTGCCCGGCGTGCGCGTTCGGCATCAGACCGACCCTGGCAACCGCGTCGAGCACGAGCATGCTCATCACGAACGTGGCGAGTTGGGCGTTGCGGGTCTGCCGGAGCTGGTTGGCATCGGCCTCCAGAAGCAGGGAGGCGATGTCCCGGCCGGTGGTCCGGCCGGCCTCCTCCACGAGTTCCCACGACGGCTCGTTCACCCACGCCGCTCCCATGCCGGGAGCCTGGGACCCCTGCCCGGGGTAGGTGAAGACGATCATGAACGCGTTGGCGGTGCGAGTCGGACTCGCGGCCTCCTCAGCTGGCAGGGGGGAGCGGTGTCACGAGACATGGTGGAGCAGGACCTCGTCCGTCGACGGATGCTTGGAGCGTGGAGCGCACCGTAGGCGCTTGGGGACCGGATGCAACACGCGCCCGGTCGCGATCCTGATGTAGAGCAGAGCCGTCCGAGCGCCGCCGGTTGCCGGAGGTGATTCTACACTGTTGTGGCGACCGGCCCGGGTGGCGGAATTGGAAGACGCGGAGGACTCAAAATCCTTTGACCCTGCGGTCGTGTGGGTTCGAGTCCCACCCCGGGCACGAGTGCGAGGGCACTGCATGCTGTTTAGCTGGGCTTTTCTAGTTGATAGGAACTTCGTTTGCGACCACTAGGTCTTGTGTTTAGGACCGGTGGCGGGTGCTTTGGTTTGCGGCGGGTTCTAGTAGTTGGGGGCGTCCGACCGATACCCGTAGCAGGGCGAATCTGGCGCGCCGATTTCCGGACGTGGCGTTCGGAAGACTGGACGCTGCTCTCGCCGATCTGACGCTCTATGTTTTGGTACGACTAGGTGGGGTGGCTTGCCCGTAGTCGTTGTTGCCCCAGCAAGTGATGCTGTGGTCGGTGTTGATTGTGCACAGATGATCGAGGCCACCTGCGATGGCCATGTAGGCGCCGTCGGGCGGGATGGCCGGCGGATTGCCCCAGCAGACGCTGGTCTGATCAGTGCGTAGTGCGCAGGTGTGGTAATCGCCCGCGGTAATCGCCGCATAGGTACCACTGGGCGAATCGGTTTGGTCCGATTCATTGCTGCCCCAGCATGTGATGGTTTGGTCGGTGCCGAGGGCACAGGTATGCCAGTCGCCGGCAGTGATGGCCGTGTAGGTCCCAGTGGGTGGGATGACTTCGCCATGCTGATGGGTTCCCCAACAGGCGATTGTTTGGTCAAGGCGGAGGGCACACGTGTGGTACGCGCCGGCACTGATGGCTACGTAGGCACCCCATGGTGAGTTGCTTTTGCCCCACGCGTTGTCCCCCCAGCAAGCAACGGTGTGGTTGGTGCTAAGAGCGCACGTGTGTATGAGCCCGGCGGCGATGGCCGTGTAGGTGCCATCCGGTGGCCTGGCTTGACCAGCCTGATTGCCACCCCAGCAGGTAATGGTCTGGTCGGCATCTAGAGCGCAGGTGTGCCAGTAGCGAGCGGCGATAGCTGTGTAGCCCTCGGTCACCGGAGACGATTCGACGGTGCTTGAAGGCTCAGATTGTGTAGTAGGAGGCGTCGTATCTGTGCCGACGGCGGTGCCGGGTGGGTTGGACTGGCCGTACTTGTTGTCGCCCCAGCAGCTGATGATTTGGTGGGTGCCGAGGGCGCATGTATGTCGGAGACCGCCAGCAACCGCTATGTAGGTGGCAGCGGAAAGGTCGGCTGGCCTGTATCCGCTGCCGTTGCCCCAGCAGGTGATGGTTTGGTCGGTGCGGAGGGCACACGTGTGGTCCGAGCCGGCGGTGACGGCTACATGGGTGCCGCTGGCTGGACTGCTTTGGTCCCACCCGTTGCTACCCCAGCAGGTGATGGTCTGGTCGGTGCCTAGGGCGCACGTGTGGAAGTCGCCGGCCGTGATGGATGTGTAGGTGCCAGCGGGCGCGTTGGTTAGGCCGCCGCCGTTGCTACCCCAGCAGGTGATGGTTTGGTCGGTGCGGAGGGCACAGGTATGCCAGCCGCCGGCGGCGACAGCTGTGTAAGTGCCCGGCGGTGGGCTGGCTTGGCCGAACTCGTTGTCGTCCCAGCACGTGATGGCTTGATCGGTACCGATGGCGCACGTATGTGCGAGACCAGCGGCGATGGCCGTGTAAGTGCCAGTGGGTGGGTCGGCCAAGAAACGACCCCAGCACGTGATGGTCCCATCGATGTTGAGCGCACAGGTGTGATAGGCACCGGCTGTAACGGCCGTGTAGGTGCCATCCGGTGGGCTGGCTTGACCCAGCTGGTTGTGGCCCCAGCAGGTGAGGGTCTGGTCGGTGTCGA
>JAGWAL010000012.1:55304-55629 GCA_021296415.1 Acidimicrobiia bacterium
TGTATGTGCCGTGGGGCGGGCCGGGCGCGGGGCCCCAGCAGGTGAGGGTCTGGTCGGTGCCGAGGGCGCAGGTGTGGTAGCCGCCAGCGGTGACAGCGGTGTAGATGCCGATAGGGGCCTCGAGCAGGCCTGCCCGGTCAATACCCCAGCAGGTGATGGTCTGGTCGGTGCCGAGGGCGCACGTGTGGAGTTCGCCGGCAGAGATGGCGGTGTAGGTGCCGGACGGTGGGCTGGATTGGCCGTACTCGTTGCTGCCCCAGCAGGTGATGGTCCCGTCGGTGCCGATGGCGCAGCTGTGATGCCAGCCGCCCGCAATGGCGGTATA
>JAGWAL010000053.1:0-15114 GCA_021296415.1 Acidimicrobiia bacterium
CCCGAACACCAACGGCGCCACGGGATGGTGCATCGAGGTCCACGACATCGCGATCGCGAAGTACGCAGCCGGACGAGAAAAAGACCTGCGCTACACCGGACACCTGTGGGAGCACGCCATGCTCGACTCCGAAACACTGGCCGAACGGCTCCGAAACACCGAGCTGAAAGCCACCGACAAGCCCCGACACTGGATCGAGGCCACCGTCGCGCGCCAGCGCCGCCGGCACCAGAACCAGTCATGTGACTGAACCGCTCCGGGATTCCGGAGACGGTAATGTCCGAGTCGCGCAGGAAACTAGCCCTCCCGGACTCAAATGATCGTTCCGGCCCCGAATGTCGCAAGGAGCATGGGGATCGGCCGGAGCGACTGCGCGGCGGGACTCTTACCCGCGCTCAGCCCTCGACGGTCGAACCGCCCGTCAGCGCACCGGAAGCGGGCGCGTGCAATGTACCGCGTGCACCTCACGCGTAGGTCCGTGCCGGCTCACCCAGAATCGACATGTCCGGCTCGACACCCAATCCAGGCTTCTCGTTCGGTTCCAGGTATCCGTCGACCACTCGAGGAGCGTCATCGTCGTAGCGCATGTCGGAGAAATAGGAGGAGACGTAGGTCGCGGCGAATGTCGCTTCCGGTGTCGAGACCGCCATGTGCGCCTGCGCTGCCGCGGAGAGGTCCGCCCCCCAGGCGTCGTCCACGGTCATGAACTTGCCCGCCGCCGTGCAGACGTCTCGAATGACGCGCATGCCCGTGATGCCTCCGACGCGGGTGATCTTGCACCCGATACCCTCGAAGCAGTCATCGGCAAGCCCCTGCAGCAGCACCCTGATGTCCGTCATGCACTCGTCCAGGATCATTGGCTGGCGCACCTGACGGCGAATGGAGAGACACTCGGCATAGGTCAGGCAGGGTTGCTCGATTTGGAAGTCGACGTCTTCGGTCAGTCGGAGGATGCGCAACGCCTCGTGGGTCTTCCAGGCCTTGTTGGCGTCGACCACCAGGGTCTCGCCCGCTCGAATGCACTCGCCCGCCATGCGTATCCTCGCGATGTCCAGCTCGAAGTTGCTGCCACGTCCCGCCTTGACCTGGAAGTGACGGAATCCTTCCTCGCGGTACTGCGAAATGCGCTTTTCCACGACCTCGGGTGGACCCATCTCGATCTCGGGATAGGCTCGAGCCTTTTGCTGCATTCGCCCACCCACCAGGTGGTACAGGGGCCGGTCGTAGGCCTTGCCGACGATGTCCCAGCAGGCAATGTCGATAGCGGACTTGGCGTACTCGCCACCCATCAGCCATCGGTTCATCGTGGCGTTGATGCGATCGGTCTGAGTCGGATCCTCTCCGAGCAACCCGGGCGCCATCTCCTCGATCGCTGCGCGCACTCCCAAGGCGTGCTCGGGCTGATAGGTCGAGGCGATCGGACAGACCTCGCCCCACCCGACGAGCCCGGAGTCCGTTTCCAGTCGGACGATGGTGTCGTCGAGCGATTCGTAGGTCCGGTTGGGGTAGCGCTTCGGCTTCTCCAGAGGGATGTCGAGCTGAAACACGTCGATTCGCGATATCTTCATTCCATGTCTCCGTCGCCATCTCCATGCTTGCGCGACTCCGAACTGTCTGCGATCGTTTCGGCGCAGGCTGCGGGGTCGCTTGACGATTTGGATCGAGCACGTTCTCACGGATCAGAATCCAGTTCGCGGCAACGTCGTAGTAGCCGAGCGCCACGGACCAGTCCGGGTCCGCGGTGTACGACAGGTCGACAGGGGGGTCATGGTTCCCGATTTCTTCGGGCTCCCCCATCCAGATCCACACGAACGCGCCGCTCTCGCGCAGCGGATAGCTTCGCACGCGGGCCGCGCCCGGAATGTCGCTCTGCGTGGGGATACGCGTGCATGCGCCATCGGTGCCGTAGGCCATGCCGTGGTACGGACAGACGATCTCGCTGCCCTCCACCCGGCCTTGCGACAGCGGCGCCCAGCGGTGCGGACAGCGGTCGTCGAGCGCCGCCGGCGTGCCGTCGGTGGTGCGGTAGAGCACGATGGGGAGCTCGAGAATCCAGCGCGCGATCGGCTGGTCGGTGATCTCGTCGGCGCGTGCCGCCACCCACCACATGTTGCGCGGGTAGTTGTCTTCGAGCATTCCGTTCGGAAGGAATTGCCCCGCCCGGGACCCGCGCTCGGGCCCGGCCCCGTTGCGTTCGTTCATTCCGATCCCCCTTCCTTCAGCGCGACCGCGAGCTTCTCCGCCTCTGCGCTCGGCATGGTGTAGCTGTGCTCGGCGTCGGGAAACGTCCCGGCGCGCACATCGGCGACGAAGGCCTCGAAGGCATGCGTCGCGACTTCCGCGACGTTGCCGTAGCGCTTCGCGAACTTCGGCTTGAAGGTGTCGAATCCACCGATGAGGTCGTAGCCGTTGAGGAGTTGGCACGTGCCGGCCGAGCCCGCTCCGATGGAACAGGTGAAGATCGACACCGCCTCGTCGACCGCCTCGCCGACTTCGTGCGGCACCGCCTCGATCTCGAGGCCGACGGCGCCGGCCTGTTCGATGGCTCGGGCGTTGTCGATGATTCTCAGTGCGCCCTCGGCGGTGCGGCCCTGGGTCCTGAAGCCGCCGTACCGGTGCACGTAGTGAGGCAGCAGCCCGACGTGGCTCATGACGGGAACGCCCGCGTCGGCCACGGCCCTGATGATGTCGGACATCGCCCGGCCGCCCTGGAGCTTGACCGCGTCCGCGCCCGACTCCTTCATCAGACGCACCGCGTTGAGCACCGCGACGTCGCGGGTCGCGTACGAGCCGTAGGGCATGGACACGATGCAGAACGTGTCCGGGGCCCCCCGGCGCACCGCCTGCGTATGGGCGATCATCTGTTCCACCGTCATCGGCAGCGTGTTCTCGTGGCCGTACACGGTCATGCCGAGACTGTCGCCCACGCCGATGATGTCGACACCCGCGCGCCAGGCCCACGTCGCGGTCAGGGTGTCCGCGACCGCGGCCATCGCCAGGCGTTCTCGCGCCCGCTTTCTGGCGGCCAGGTCCGGAATGGTCAGCTTCTTGCGCTTTTCGGTCATTTGGGCAACACTCGATTTGTTCCAAATGGAACAGAATATAGTTCCATATGGAACAAGACTGCAACCCCGCTATCCAACCCGATCCGGACCGTGCGAGGTTCGGCGCCGGATGAGCAGACCGAGTGTGAGCGAATGGTCAGGAGGCAATTGAACGGTGCTGCGGCGCCGCCCGACCCGGCGCGAATGTTCGACACCGTCGAGTTTCGCGACGCGTACCGGATCTCGTATCTGACCAACGCAATCGTGGTGCCCACGTACGAGGCGATTCGCCGCGATTTCGGCATCATCCGCGCCGAGTACGTGCTCCTGCTCTGCCTCGCGCACTTTCCGGTGCTCACCGCACGGGATGTCTCGCGCATCACCCGCATGCCGCGCAACTCGCTCTCGAGAGCCGTGCATCGCATGCTGGCCGAGGGCTACCTTGACCGTTCGCCGGACCCGAGCGACGGCCGGCAGGCGCGACTGACGCTCAGCCCCAGGGGGCGCGGCTTGCACGAACAGATCGTGGCTCGGCTGGTCAAGCGCCAGGAGGAGATCCTCGCTCCGCTCAACGTGAAGGAACGCCGGCAGCTCGACCGGCTGTTGGGCGCGCTGCACGAGTAGCGGCACCGGACTCCCTGGCCGGTTTCACCGGCTGGGCGGCCCGCTCAGCACCGCCGCCAGCCGTCGATCGAGATCGCCGGTTTCGGTCATGGCGTCACGCAGTCCGGCCCACAGGCCCTCGAGCGAATTGCGATGCTCCTCGTCACTGGCGAGATTGCGCATCTCGTGCGGATCGTCATCCAGATCGTAGAGTTCGACGAATCCGCCCTCCTGCACCACCAGCTTCCAGTCGCCCGCGTACCAGGCGCGCTGCGGCACCGGTTCGTGCAGCCCGTAGTGCTGGGCCATGAAGCCCGAGCGCCACGCTGCGCCGGGCTCGCCCATCAGCTCCATCAGACTTCGCCCGTGCATCGGGGGTTGTTCGTCGATACCGCACATCCGCAGGATGGTGGGCGGAATATCCAGGTTCGAGACCGGCCGATTGCAGGTCGTGCCGGGCCGCACTCCGGGGCCGCGCATCAGCAGTGGGATGCGCATGGTTTCCTCCACCATCAACCCGCCCTTGTTGCACACGCCACCGTTCGATCCCACCGCATCCCCATGATCGGCGGTGAAGACGACCAGCGTGGAGTCCGAGCGGCCGATGCGATCGATGGTTTCGACGACCCTGAGGAGCGCGGCTTCGACGAGCGCGACATGCTCCAGCGCCCGCGCGACCATTCGGCGCCATCCCTCGGTATCGAGGTCCAGCGTACGGCGCCAGAAATCTCGATACCGGCGGTGGTGAGACGGTCTGCCCTCGAGCTCGAAACGGAAGTTGGGGGACAGCCCGACGGCGTTCGGGTCGAGCATGTCCCGCCAGGGCGCGGCCACGACGTACGGCGGATGCGGCCCCCAGGGGTCGATCCGCACGAAGAAGGGGTCCGTTCCGAGCGATTCGAGCCAATTTTCTGCGAGTCGGGACAGGAAGAACGCCTCGTGCGTCTCGGCCGGGGCGTCGAGGCGCGCGACCCCGGATTCGTAGTCGAACCAGTCATCCGCGTCCGCAAGGGCAATCCGAGTCCCCACCGCGAGGCCGGACTCCCCGGACATCTCGATCTCCGCGACGGGCGACGGCAATCCGGCCTCCTCGAGGTAACGCCGATAGCACGGCGTCGCGTAGGGATAGCCGTAACCCGGCAGCGAGAACCCCTCGAAGCCGTAGTCCGCGGCGGATCGGTGATTGTCCACATGCCACTTCCCGAACCAGCCGCAGCGGTATCCGGCCTCGCGAAACGGCTGGTGCACCAGCCGGTCGCCGGGGTCGAGGCCGGCTCGACCGCCGAATCGACCGTCGTTCTCGGTGATGCCGTGCGCGTGAGGATAGAGGCCGGTGAGCATCGAGGCGCGCGCCGGACTGCAGATGGGCAGCACCGTGCGGGCGCTCGCGAAGTTGCACCCCTCGCGCGCGAGCCGCCGCTTGAGAGGGGTGTTCCACGCGATCGGCCAGTGGTGGGCATGCGCCTGATGGTCGGCGACCATCCAGACGACGTTGAGCGGTCGGTCGATAGTCTCGCTCCAGCTCTCGTGGGTTGGACCGGGCGCCGTCCCGGCGCCGGCCGCCTCAAAGTGGTGCTACCCGGCGGCCGGACCGCGCAGGCGCTTGTTCTCCGGATCGTAGAAAGGGATCGGCGAAGCGATCGCGCGCCGCCGCTCCCCGAGGATCTCGATTTCGAATTCCCGGTCCGGCTCGCAGTGCTCGCGCATCACGTAGCCGAGGGCCAGACGTCGGGCGAGCCGGAAGCCCGTGCCGCCCGAGGTCACGTGGCCGACGCACACTCCGTTCCGGAGGATCGGGTCGCCCGCCAGGGGATCGGCGTCCCCGCCCTCGATGACGAAGCCGGTGAAGCGCCAGGTTGCCTCCGCGTCGCGCTGACGCAGGACCGCATCGCGACCGACGAAGTCGGGCTTGTCGCAGCGAGCGAATCGCTCGAGGCCCGCATCGAAGAGGCTGTACTCCGTTCCGATGTCCGCACCCCATGCGTGCCAGCCCTTCTCCAGCCGCATGGGACCCGAAATCGACCAGCCCCAGGTCGCTGCCTGCTTCATTGACCGCATCGTATACGGCGTGGAGGTCCGAAGACGCAAGGTGCAGCTCCCAGCCGAGCTCTCCGACGTAGGAGACGCGGAGCGCGGTGACGGGGCGCCCCGCGACCTCGAACTGCGCCGCGGACATCCACGGCGCGGCCGCCGACGAAAGGCCCGCGTTCGTCAGCTTCGACAGCAGAGCCCGAGAGCGCGGCCCCATCACCATCAGGGCCGCGTCGCGTGCGCTGCCCATGCCGAGCGTGACCGAGCCGTCGTGCGGCGCGAAGCGGCGGAGCCAGTCGAAATCCTTGGGCCGCACAGCAGGTACCGGTGCTCGCCCAGGCGCGCGATCGTCGCCTCGCTCCGGATCATCCCCTTCGCCGTCAGCATGTACGAGAGCTTCACCCTCCCGACCCTCGGCATCGTGCCGCAGAACACCCTTTCGAGGAACACGGCGGCGCCCGGTCCATGGACTTCGTACCTGGTGAAGCCTCCGTGATCCATGACGCCGACCCGGTCGCGAACCGCCTCGCACTCCATGCGCACCGCCTCGCGCCAGGGCTCGTCGTCGCGAAAGCTCAGTCGGTCGGGGTCGTGCCGCCCTTCGCGGTCGAACCACAACGCCCGCTCCCAGCCGCCGACGGTCCCGAACACCGCGCCCCTGGCCGCGAGCGTCTCGTGGAGCGGGGTCCGCTGCAGCGGGCGGGCCGAGGCGAGGATGCGATGCGGGTACGGGATCGCATACTGCAGGCCGTAGAGCTCGACCGCCCGCGCCCGCGCAAAGCCCTCCGTCGCCCAGTCGCCGAAGCGGCGCGGGTCCCAGGCCGCGAGGTCCCATTCGGTCTCGCCCTCGGTGATCCATTCCGCGATGGCCTTGCCGGCCGCGGCGGAGTGGGTGATGCCGACCTGGATCGCGCAGGCGTGGTAGAAGTTCGGCAGTCCAGCGGCGGGGCCGCAGATCGGCAGGGCGTCGGGCGCGTAGGCGATCGGGCCGTTGACGAAGCGCTGCACGCCGACCTCGGCCAGGAGCGGGACGTGCGCCACCGCCTCGTCCAGCACGTCGGCGATGTCGTCCACCGAATCGGGGAAGAGCTGGTGGGCGAAATCGTCGGGAACGCCCGCGGGGAAGGCCGGCCGCCCGGGATGGCCGTAGGAGCCGAAGAGCAGGCTTGCCCCCTCGCGCCGCAGGTAGAAGCGGATGTCGGGATCGCGGACCAGGGGAAAGAGCCTGGCGTCCTCTTCCAGCGCGGGAACGGGTCCGGTGACGAGGTACTGGTGCTGGAGCGTCGCGACCGGAATGTGCTGCCCGGCGAGGCGCGCGACCTCGGCACCGTGGAATCCGGTGGCGTTGACGACGGCTTCGCAGATGATCGGCCCCTTATCGGTGTGGACCTGCCATTCTCCGGCGCGGGTTCGTTCGATGCCCGTGACGCGGGTGAACCGGACAACTTCAGCGCCGTCCGCCCGAGCTCCCGCCGCCAGCGCCTGGGTGAGCTGGCTCGGATCGATGTCGCCTTCATAGGGGTCGTGGAGCCCGCCGAGGACCGAGTCACCGGCGCACCACCAGGGGTGCATCGCCTCCATCTCGCCGGGCGTCACCATGGCCAGTTCGAAGCCGGCGGACTTCGAGACGCCTGCGAGATGACGGAAGAAGGCCATCCGGTCCCGCGCATGGGCCGGCCAGAACGCGCCGGTATGCCGATACGTGATCGGATGATCGACCGTTCTCGCCAGGCCCTTGTACAGCCGCCAGGCGTAGTTGCCGGCCCGCATGCCGAGCCAGGTGTTCGCGAAGGTCGGGATGTTGCCCGCGGCGTGCCAGGTTGAGCCCGAGGTCAGCTCGTCCTTCTCGACGAGCACGCAGTCGCCCACACCCGCCTGCGTCAGGTGCCAGAGGCAGGAGGCACCGACCGCTCCGCCCCCGATGACGACGACCCGCGCGTGGGAGCGCATCGGCTACGAGGCTCGAACGTCCCGGAAGTTCACGGCTGAATCACTTGTGCAGCCTCGCTAGTGTTCGGCCAGCAAACGTCCGAAGCCGGCAATCCGGTCGGCGATTCCCGAGGTGCGCAGCGTCTGCCAGTAGACTGCGGCGTTGCAGGCGACAATGGGCCTGCCGGTCTCTCGTTCCAGCTCATCGATCAGGGCAACCACGGGCAGGGCGGTGCCAATCTGCAGGACGGCGTCGCAGTCGCTTCCGGCGACATCGTGGAAGACGTTGCGAATGTCTCCGAGCGGTGTCTCGCAGATGGCCGGAAGCGAAGGCGCTTCGGTGCCCTTGATGGCGACCACCTCGAAGCCCGCCTCCTCGACGTTGGCCTGAACGATGCGGTCGACGTCGGCGGTGAACGGCGTGACGACGGCGACACGGCGTGCGCCGAGCGTGGACAGCGCGGCGTGGTTCGCTTCCGAGGCGTTGCGCACGGGAACGCCGACGGCGTCGGCGAGCTCCCGGCAGCGCAGAGCGAGCCTGGTCACGGCTCCCGGCCCGGCGTCGGCGGTCAGGCCGACGGCGATGGCCGCCGGGTTGCAGTCCATGAGCTTGCGGGCTTCCTCGATCAGGTCCTCCGAGATCCGCTCCCCGCCCAGCCGGAAGCGCTGCATCTGGTTGGTGACGCCTTTCGGCCTCAGCATCTCCAGCTCCGGCTGGACCACGGTGTTCATCGCGGGTGTCATCACACCGATGACGCCGCGCGGGGCAAGGGTGTCGACCATCCATTGCGCGCTCCTGTTTGCCTGTCCGTAACGCCGCCCCGCCGGACGGCGGTCGCTTCCACTCGATGCCTTGCGGGAAACGCGAACACGGTTCGTCTCCATCGGACACTCACCGACCCGCACTTCTCACCAGTTCTCTGCTGCGGCCGGAGATTCCTCAGGGATCCGCGGCTTCGGTACCCGGCCCCTTGAGAAATGCGGGCGAAGGCCCGTTGAATTCCGATTCACCTCGAGCCGCATTTCTCACCAGGTACTCGTTCAGTCCATTCATGCCGGCGACGTAGATGCCGTCTCCGACAATCTCGTCCAGCCTCGCCTCGTCATCGCGATTGCATTCGAACTCCGCCTGCCAGATGCCGAGCGTCCGGTCGCCCTCGGTAATCGGGATGAAGCGGTGGGTCGACATGTAGTCGCGGCAGGGCAGCGGTCCCGCGACGATGTCATAGGCATAGAAGTGCTCGAGGTCCGAGTGGGCGAGCAGGGTCTCGCGGAAGACTGTGCCGTCCGCGATGTCGAGGTGGCGAACGGAGCCGACGGCGGTCGGGCTTCCGGACTCCATCCTCGCGGCAATCACACCCGGATTCCAGTCGACGACCGCGTCAAAGGCCCGGACCGCGGCCCAGACCCGTACGACGGGCGCGTCCAGCACCATGCTGCGGAAGACCTTCATGGCTCTCTCGCTCCTTTGCCGAGCCTGATGGGAAAGCGCTCCCTGATGGCCCGATCGGCCGCTGGCGTCAAGTGATCCGGCGCGTCCGTGGCAAGAATCTCCGCCACCCGATCGCGCGCCCGGTCCCAGATCGAGGTGCGGCCCGCCTCTATCCATTCGCCGACCCCTCGACGGTCGCCCAGTTGCGGATAGACGTACTCGGTCCTCATGCGGGCAAGGGTCTGGGCCTCGCCGAGATAGTGGCCCTCGCCGATCATCTCCAGGTCGATCAACTCGTCGCGCACCTCCACACCGCGAACGGACCGCAGGATGGCGCCGCACATGTCGTCGTCGATCACCAGCGCCTCGCACGAGGCGACGGTGATGGAGCCGAGCATCCCCACCGAGAGGTTGATCATGTCCGCACCGGCCTGCGCGGCCAACGCCACCGTGTAGCCCTTCTCGTAGCCGGCCTGGGCGTCGGCGACCTTGGAGTCCGTCATTCCGGCCGAGACGGTGGAAGGAAGCCCGAGGTGATGCAGGAGCTGCGCCGCCGCGGCGTTCGCGACCGCGGCCTCGCCGCTGCCCCCGCTCATCGCGCCGGTGCGCAGGTCCGAAACGAAGGGCATGAAGGCGTAGATGCAGGGGTGGCCGGGACTCAGCGCGTCGACCACCATCATGCCGGCCAGGCATTCCGCCAGGCCCTGGGCCAGCGCACCGGCGAGCGGTGCCGGACTGGTGGCGCCGGCCTGACCCGCCGAGCAGATCTGCAGGGGCATCCCGGCGGCAATCGCGGCGCGCATGATCGCGACACCCTCCTCGGCGAAGCGCAGCGGTGGCACGACGTGCACGATGATCGCCATGCAGAAGGGCCGGTGGCGGAAGCCCTCCGAGCGTCCGGTGGCGAGATCGAACAGCGCGACGACCGGCGCCACGTGCGCCGCGTCGTCGAAGCCGACGCCAATCGGCTTTGCGGTCGCGCGCAGACAGGCGTAGGCCGTGTTGACGTCGAGCTCGAAGGTATCGTCGACGTCCCGCGCCACGAGAGGGCGCACGCCGTAGTGGATGTTGGGGCAGGCTTCCAGCACCCGCATCATTCGGTGGAGGTCGTGGAGTCGGGAAGGGCGGTAGGTGTTGCCGTCGCCGTCGAGCACGTGCACCGCCGCGCCGCCCGTGCCGACGTGCACGTGACCGCCGCCAATCTGAATCCCGCGGTCTTCGCGAAAGCCGGGGAGCGCAACGGTGCACGCGGCCCGGACCAGCGCCGCCTCCACCCGGCCGCGAGCGAACACGACGCGCCCGTCCTCTCGAACCCGCGCCCCCTTCTCCTCCAGCCGTTCTCGCAGCCAGGCCGGGGCGCCGGCAACGCCGGTACGTTCGAGAATCGCAAGGGCCCTGCTCACGATCAGGGTAACCTCGGAGCCCCGCAGCGGGCGATATCGTCCTCCAGGAGGGGCCGCACCCGAGGGCGAGGCCACATCGCGCGCTCGAGCGCTACCCGAGCGTCGTCCGGATTTTCGCGCCGTCTGCCGCACCATGGCCGCTCCATTCCCGACCGGGGAGTCTCGCCGACCGATTGGAAGGTGACCGCGTCGGTAGACTGGCGAGGTTGCCGCCCCGGACCGACAAGTCATGCTCGGCGTCTCTTCCTGGCGCAAGCCTCCCGGGGACGCCATACCCGTCGCAGCCTTGTACCTTCACGCAGGAAACCACTTTCGGAACCTTGGCTCAACTATGAAGATCACGGGCGCTCAAGACGTCCAGCGAATCCAAGGTCGGCCAGTCAGACATGGGGACGACGACGCGGATGCGAGCACGACCCGAACCGGCGAGCACGGTCGCGTCGACCTCCGATCCTTTCCGGCCGGGCTGCCTGATGCGGTCGACTGCGTGCTCGACGGCGAGGTACGTTTCAACGGAAGATTCGCGCGGTTCGGTTGATGCAACCACTCGCGACACGACCTTGAACGGCGCCGCGCACGGGTCGTCCGCCGGGAGTGCGAAACAGTGGGCCCGGTGTGTGGCACCGTGACCCGTCAACTGGTGAGGAGCACGAAATGAGACATCCGAAGATTGCATTGCCGCAGGACCCGTCCACCCGCGGGCTGTCCCGCCGAGACTTCATTCGCGCAGCGACCGCCGCCGGTCTCACGGTCGCCATGGCGAGCTCGCTGTGGTCGCAGGCGCAGGCCGCGACCCCGAAGAAGGGCGGCACGCTGCGCCTCGGCGCCGACGGAGGCGCGACGACCGACACCCTGAGTCCGCTGCAGGCGCTCGGGGTGGACCATACCGCGAGCGCGTCGTTCGCGACCTACGACACGCTCACCGAAATCGACCACGAAGGCAATCCGCAACCGAGCCTCGCGGAGAGCTGGGAAAGCAATGCCGACGGAACGTGGGCGATTCGACTGCGCCGGGGGGTGGAGTTTCACGACGGCAAGGCGTTGACCGCGGACGACGTGGTCTGGTCGCTGAACCAGCACCGGGGCGACACCAGCAAGAACGCCGAGGCCCGCCAGATCGTGGGCAACATGGCGGAGCTTCGCGCCGACGGACCGGACACCGTGGTCATCAGGCAGGCGGAGGTGAACTTCGACCTTCCGTCCCACCTGTCCTCGTTCGGTCTGCTCATCGGCAAGGAAGGCACCGAGAACTGGGACGACGGCATCGGCACCGGGCCGTACCGGATGGAGCGCTGGGACCCGGGCGTGCGCTACGTCGGGCGAAAGTTCGAGAACTTCTACCGTGACGACCAGGGGCATTTCGATTCGGTCGAATCGCTCAACGTGCCCGACGCCGCGGCCCGTGCCTCCGCGCTGCTCTCGGGCTCGCTCGACGTCATCGGCTCCCCCGACGTCAACACCGCGACCCGGCTCGCCGATGCGGCGGGCTTCGACCTCGTCCAGGTGTCGGGGACCCAGCACTACACCACCGACATGCGCACCGACACCGGACCGCTGGCCGATGCGAACGTCCGCAACGCCGTCAAGTGGGGCGTCAGGCGCCAGGAGATCGTGGACAAGGTGCTCGGCGGCTTCGCCACCATCGGCAACGACCTGCCGCTCGCGCGCAACCAGAAGTTCTACAACGACGAGCTGCCGCAACGCGAGTTCGATCCGGACAAGGCGAAGTGGCACCTGAAGCAGGCCGGGCTCGACAGCCTCGAGCTCACCTTCCACACCTCCGACGGCGCATTCGCGGGTGCGGTCGACATGGGCGTCCTCATGCAGCAGAGCCTTGCGGGGGCCGGCATCGACATCACCGTCAAGCGCGAGCCGGCGGACGGCTACTGGTCGGAGGTCTGGATGACCGACCCCTGGGTCGCCTCGTACTACAACGGCCGCCCGACCGCGGACTGGATGCTGACCTCGCAGTACAGCTCCGGCTCGAAGTGGGACGCGACCTACTTCAACAACGCGCTGTTCGACGCGCTTCTCACCCAGGCCCGCGCCGCGCCCGACGAGACGAAGCGGCGCGAGCTCTACTTCGAAGCGCAGCGCATCCTGTGGGAGGACGGTGGCGTGATGGTGGTCGCCTTCGTCAACATCCTGATCGCCGCGAGCGACAGGATGGGACACGGGGGGGTCGGCGTCAGCCGGCGGCTCGACGACGCCCGTCTCGCGCGACGCTGGTGGTTCGACTCCTGAGTGCACGTTCGGGCACGGCCGCCCGCCGGCCGTGCCCGCTTCCCCTGCGAACATGCCCGTCGAGGAATCGGCAGACCGACCGTCAGGGGTGCCGCGCGTGGTCGAGGTAGTCGAGCACGCGTGGGTCCCGATGCCGGACGGCGTACGGCTGGCGGCACGGCTGTGGATCCCGTCGGGAGCGTGGGCTGCGCCGGTGCCGGCAATCTTCGAGTACATCCCCTACCGCAAGGCGGACATGGTGCGCGCGCGCGACGAGCGCAACCATCCCTTCTTCGCGGCACATGGCTACGCGAGCGCGCGAATCGACATGCGAGGCTCGGGCGACAGCGAAGGCCACATGCCCGACATGTACACGGAGGACGAGCTCTCGGACGCGAGAGCGGTGATCGACTGGCTCGCGGCGCAGCCCTGGTGTGACGGACGGGTGGGCATGTTCGGCACCTCCTGGGGCGGCACCGCGAGCCTGCAGGCAAGTGTCGATGCCCCCGGGGCGCTCGCGGCCGTGATTGCGGTCTGCGCGACGCATGACCGGTACGAGGACGACATCCACCACAAGGGCGGCTGTCTTCTCACCGACACGTTCGAGTGGGGGGCGACGCTGCCGGCAATCCTCGCACTGCCGCCGACGCACAACGTCGGCGAGGACTGGCGCGATCGATGGGAGGAGCGACTCCGCTCGCTCGCATTTCCCCTGGAAGACTGGGTACGCGAGGAGGCGCGCGGCGCGTACTGGCGGTGGGGGTCGGTCATCCACGACGCCGGGCGGCTCTCGTGCCCCATCCTCGCCGTGGGGGGCTGGTCCGACGCCTACTCCAACTCGGTGATGTCGCTGGTCGGCGCCCGACCGGATCTGGTCTGGGGCGTCGTCGGACCCTGGGGCCATCACTATCCCGATCAGGGCCATCCCGGGCCCGCGATCGGATTCCAGCACCTGGCGCTCGAGTGGTGGGATCACTGGCTGCGGCGTACCGCGCCGCGCGACATTGGCTGGCCCCGATTGCAGGTCTGGCTCAGGGAATTCGATCCGCCCGGCGACGTCATCGAGACCCGCAACGGTCGATGGATCGAGGCCGGCCCTTCGGACGAAGGCACGCATCCGCAGGGGTGGCACCTTGCGGAAGGGTCGCTCCGGGAGGAAGCGGGGCCGGACGACGCGGGCCGGGACGTGCCTCATGACCTTCGGATCGGGCTCGCCTCGGGCGATACCGGCTATTTCGGGCGATACGGCGGGCTGCCGCTCGACCAGAGAGAAGACGATGCGCGGTCCCTGTGCTTCGACAGCGCCCCGCTCGACGAGGACTACGTGCTCTTCGGCGAGACCGAGGCGCTGCTGGTCGTCGCCTGCGACACTGCGTCGGGTCAGCTTTCGCTTCGACTCAACGATGTGGCTCCCGACGGAACGCCGGCGCAGGTCGCACTCGCGATGCGCAACCTCCACCTCGACGACATGCTGGACGCGCCCGACGCGCCACCGGGACCTGGACCGCGGAGCATTCGCATCGCCTTCCCCACCGCAGCCTACCGGTTCCGCGCCGGCCACCGCATCCGACTCGCCATCGGATCGTCCTGCTGGCCGATGGTCTGGCCTTCGCCGACCGCCGCCTCCATCCGGATCGAGGGCGGGCAGCTCGTGCTTCCGCGCCTTGTGCAACGGCCCCGGGACCTTTCGAGACCGTTGCCCTCGCCCGTGGGCCTCCCGGCGACCAAGAGCTGGGAGGTCATCGAGACGCGGCGTCTCGAGAGGTTCTCCCGCCACCTTGACGACGGGACGCTCGTCTCCGGCTGGCACCAGCCGTACAGCGCGCTCCGCTACGAAGACACCGGCGTGACCTTCGGGTACGAAACCCGGGCGGAACACCGGCTTCACCCCGACGCGCCCCTGACCGCGCGCAGCACGTTCGACCATCGCATCGTCTGCGACCGGCTCGACGGCAAGGCACTGGTCGGCTGCCGGGTCACCGCGATCTCGACCGAGACGCAGTTCAGGCTCAAGGGTTGCCTGACGGCGGTCTGGGACGGCGAGCTGGTGAGCGAACGCCGCTGGGACATCTCGCTCGCGCGCCGGCATTCGGCGAAGCGGCGCGTCGAACAGCGCCCATGTGCTCCAGGGACAGTTTGAGCGCCATCATGGATTGGCTTCCCACTCTGCCAATGACGCGCCTGCTTCCCGCCGTCGCTCTGATGGCGGCTCTCTTTCTCCCACCCTCGCCGACAGCCGCCGACATGCGGTTCGCTCGCCTGGCCCAGTCCGGCATCGTCGCCATCGTGCGCCACGCCCACGCGCCGGGAACCGGTGATTCCGCAAGGTTCACGCTCGACGACTGCACCACCCAGCGCAATCTCGACGTACGCGGCAGGGAACAGGCACGAGAAATCGGGGCGGCGATTGGCGCCGCCGGCGTGACCGTCGGCCGAGTCCTCACCAGCC
>JAGWAL010000053.1:15158-16409 GCA_021296415.1 Acidimicrobiia bacterium
CTCAACTCGTTCTTCCGGAACCCGTCCCGCGCCGAGCGGCAGACCGCCGAGCTGCGGAAATTCCTGGTCGGCCTCCCGCCGGGAGAGATCGTGATTCTCGTCACTCACTACGTGAACATCAGGGCGCTGGACCAGGGGTGATGGAAGCACGCATTTCGGGTAGCCCTCCAGCCGGAAGCTGACGGGAGGCCGCGCTGCAAGCGCGGCCTCCATGCGCTCACATCTCGCAGAATGCGATGTTCCGGGCGGGACCGCAGGAGCCGCGCACGTGCTCGGGCGCGCCGGCGACGAGCGTGCAGCCCTCGGGAGCCGCCAACCTCGCGAGCCGGCCGAGATCGTTGCCGTTCTCGACCAGCTTCCGGCCCCGCCGCAGACCGCGCGCGTGGGCGTACCGGGAGCTGGTCCGGTTCTCGCCCACTGCGCGCGAGCTCTGCCCGGTCTCCACTCCGATTGCGAATGCCGCCTTCGTTGCGGAGCATAAGTTGACTGATCGGCTTCCGCCCGTGTTTTTCGCTGCTTCGTCTGCGCCGGGGCTCGGCCTGACGCCCAGGGAGGAGGTGCTCGGCGCCCCCGTCGCCGTGGTCGAGTGAGTGCGTGCGTGCAGGGCGTACCGTTCAGCGTCGGCGGCCATCTTTCCGACACCGTTCCTGCGAATCCCGTTTCAGTGATGCATGTCTCCGCATGACAGGAGCAAGAAGATGAAGATCACCAGGATTTCCGTGTACCAGGCCGACATCACCGTCGCGCGCGGAGGCTACGCCGTTTCGCGCGGGCGAATCGTCCGGGAGGTCGATACCACCGTTGTGCTGATCGACCATGCGGGCCTGGGGCGACAAGGCTCTGGACGGGGTGAACATCAAGACCGCGCGCCACGGCGGAGTCAGCCGCACGCGCCAGTTGCGCGACCTTTGCAACACATTGGGGATCGCCGTCTACATCCAGGACGTCTGGGGCACCGCGATTTCTGCCAGCGCCATCGCCCACCTGGCGGCTTCGACACCGCCGGAGCTGTTCCTCGGTATCTGGGATCCGATGGGATGGAACGAGTCCGATGTCGCGACAGGTGGACCGGAGATGCGCGATGGACGCTATTTCGCCAGTGATCGCCCCGGGCTCGGCGTCGAGCCGATGATGGAGATTCTCGGCCAGCCCATCGCCATCTACGAATGAATGTGTTGGCAACAAATAGAACTGTCCGGTTTTGTAGCACAAGGGTTGTCCGGTTGTTCTCTTGAATGATCTGTCGTTGGT
>JAGWAL010000013.1:0-12152 GCA_021296415.1 Acidimicrobiia bacterium
TGCTGCCTCCCGCAGGAGTCTGGGCCGTGTCTCAGTCCCAGTGTGGCTGATCGTCCTCTCAGACCAGCTACCCGTCGAAGCCTTGGTGAGCCGTTACCTCACCAACTAGCTGATAGGCCGCGAGACCCTCCCGAAGCACCGGAGCATTTCCTCGTCGCGGCATGCGCCGCAACGGGGATATCGGGTATTAGCCACAGTTTCCCGTGGTTGTCCCCGTCTTCGGGGCAGGTTCCTCACGTGTTACTCACCCGTTCGCCACTAGATGCCCGAAGGCATCTCGTTCGACTTGCATGTGTTAGGCCCGCCGCCAGCGTTCGTCCTGAGCCAGGATCAAACTCTCCGTCGAACCGCCTCGAACCGTCGATTCTGTGCTGCGTCCGTGTTATTCCTTGCACGTCCGCAGCTTGGAGAGCCGGACGAGGGTGCCTACCCACGTCCGACAATCCGGAATTGTTGGGTAGGCCGCGCCGGACAAGGAATCCGACGAGGCCACCCGCACTGGCATTCGTCTTCTCTTCCGTTTTCAAGGAGCGCACCGGTCGCCGCAGCCCGCAGGGGCGCGAACGACACATTTGAGGTTGCGTCCTCCCTCCGCCTCGCTGTCTCGCCGGTCCGGTCTGCGGCCGTCCAGCGCGTTCCGAGTGCGAAGGTGGGCGGCCATCGTAACCGCCTGGAGCCGCTACCGCAACCACCGTCGGGGTCTCCGGGCCGGCGCTCGGATCGCATCGGCAAGCGCTGTGCTGCAACGTGGATTGCGGTCTCCGCCGGAATGACGGAAGCGGGGCCTAGGGCTCGACGACGATGAGGCGGCGCTCGCGGCGACCGCGCTGCAGCAGCAGGTAGCGCCCGTCGATCAGCCACCCGGGCGCAACGTCGCTCTGCGCAACCCGGGTGCGGTTGACCGAGACGGCGGACTGGCCGAGTTGGCGCCGGGCATCGCCACGCGACGAGCACAGACCCGAGGCGACCAGCAGCCCCACCAGGGCTTCGGATCCCGCCAGAGCGTCCGCGCCCACACGGGTCTCGGCCACGATGCCCGCCAGGGCGCCCAGCATCTCCCCGCTGAGCGCGGCGGTGCCGTAGAGGGCCTCGGCGGCGAGGTTGGCCCGGGCGACAGCCCCGGCGCCGTGCACGAACTCCGTGACCTCGTCGGCCAGCCGTCGCTGGGCCAGGCGCCGTTCGGGCGCCGCCTCGTGCTCGGCGGCGATCTCGCGCACCTCGGGCATGGGCAGCAGCGTGAGTTGCGCCAGCAGGCGTTCCACGTCGGCGTCGTCGCTGCGCAGCAGGTACTGGTGCAGATCGAACGGCAGCGTGCGGGCTCCGTCCAGCCAGACGGTTCCCTCGGCGGTCTTGCCGAACTTCTGACCGTCGGCGCGGGTCAGCAGCGGCCACGTCAAGCCGTGCGCCGCGCCGCCGGAGCGGCGGCGGATCAGGTCGACGCCGGCCACGATGTTGCCCCACTGGTCGGAGCCGCCCACCTGCAGCCGGCAGCCACGCTCGCTGTGGAGCCACCAGAAGTCGAAGGCCTGCAGGAGCATGTAGCTGAACTCGGTGTAGGAGATGCCCTGCTCGCCGGCGAGGCGGCTGCGCACCGACTCGCGGGCCAGCATCTGGCTCACCGTGACGTGCTTGCCCACATCGCGCAGGAACTCGATGATGCCGACCGGGGCCGTCCAGTCGTGATTGTTGACCACATCAGCCTCAGCCACGCCGGCGAAGGCTGCGTACTGGCTGCGGATCGACGCCACGTTCGCCGCGAGAGTCTCGGCGTCCAGCAGGTTGCGCTCATCGGAGCGACCGCTGGGATCGCCGACCATTCCCGTGGCGCCACCCACGAGGGCCAGCGGCCTGTGTCCGGCCTCGGCGAAACGCCGCAGCACCAGGACACCGATGAGGTTGCCGAGATGCAGGCTGGCGGCCGACGGGTCGATCCCCAGGTAGAGCACGGCGGGGGGCTCCGCCAGCAGCGACCTCAGCGCTGCCGGATCGGTCGTGTCGTGAACGAGCCCCCGCTCGGCGAGGTCGTCCAGCACCTCTGCGCCGCGCCTCGATGCCTGCCTGGTCATGCCTCTCGCCGTCCCGTCCTGTGTGTCGGTGCCGTCCCGGTGACGTGCCGCGCCGCCTCGGGGAGCGCCGGGGCGACACCGCCGAGGATCGTGCGCCCGAGTCTGCCGCCGGATTCGTGGAGTCGGTCGTTGCCGTGGCGCGCCGGGCGTGCTCTCCTAGGCTCTGAACGTCGCCGTGTCTCCCATTCTCGCACGCCGCCGCGCCGCCCTGCGCCTGGGCTCGGTGGTCCTCGCCGTCTCCCTGGCCACCGGAGCCTGCACCTACGAGACGCGCGACCTCCAGGTGTCGCTGCCGGCCACGGCGCAGTCCTCGTTCATCTACGACGCCGAGGGTCGCCTCATCACCACCTTCCGCGGCGAGCAGCACCGGCGGAGCCTGGACTCCCTCGACGAGGCGCCGCGCATCCTGCAGGACGCGATCGTGGCGATCGAGGACGAACGCTTCTGGCAGCACCAGGGCGTGGACGTGCGGGCGCTGCTGCGTGCGGCCCGCTCCAACATCGCCGTCGACGGCGTCTTCCAGGGCGGGTCCACGATCACGCAACAGTACGTGGGCCGCGCCTTCCTGGACCGCACCGAGATCACGGTCAGCCGCAAGATCGAGGAGATCGCCCTGGCGCTGCAACTCGAGCGCGCCTACACGAAGGAGTTCATCCTCCTGCAGTACCTGAACACCGTGAACTTCGGCGAGGGCGCCTACGGGGTGCTGACCGCGGCCCGGGAGTACTTCGACAAGGAACTCGATGAACTGACGCTCGCCGAGTCGGCCCTGCTGGCTGGGCTCATCCAGGCGCCGTCCGCCCGCAACCCCTACGAGAACAGGCCCTCGGCCATCCAGCGACGCGAGGCGGTGCTCGAGCGGATGCTCGCCAACGACTGGATCACCGACAAGGAGTTCGAGCAGGCCCGCACCGAGCCGCTACGGCTGGCGCCCCGCGTCGCCACGCTCGAGGAGGAGTACGAGTACGGGTACTTCGTGGAGGAGGTGAGGCAGTGGATCCTCACCGATCAGCGCTTCGGGTCGACCCCCGAGGAGCGGGTGCAACTGCTGTTCGAGGGGGGGCTGCACATCTACACCACGCTGAGGCCCGACGTGCAGCGCAGCGCCGAGGCCGCACTGGCCACGATCCTGCCCTGGGAGGGCGGCCCCTCGGCGGCGATCGTGGTGATCCGCAACGACACCGGACACGTGGAGGCGATGGTGGGTGGGCGCGACTTCTTCGGCGAGGCGGCCTCGGCCCGGTTCAACCTCGCCACCCAGGGCGGTCGCCAGCCGGGGTCCGGGTTCAAACCGTTCGTGCTGACCGCCGCCCTGGAGCAGGGCATCCAGATGAGCGCCCTGTACCCGGCACCCGCGGCGATCGAGCTTCCCATCCCGGGGCTGGAGGAGACCTGGGAGGTCAGCAACTTCTCCGACGTCGGGGGCGGCGGGCTCCTGACCCTGCGCGAGGCGCTGGTGCGGTCCATCAACACGGTGTATGCCCAGCTCATGGCGGAGGTGACGCCGGAGGCCGGCGTGGGCATGGCGCAGCGTCTGGGGGTGGCGTCACCGCTGCAGCCGGTGCTGGCCGCCGTGCTGGGAAGCGAGGACGTGACCGTGCTGGACATGGCCGTGGCGTACTCCACGCTCGCCCGGCGAGGCATCTACGTGCGCCCGACCATGGTCACGCGGGTCACCCGCTTGGACGGCACCGTGCTGTACGAGCACGAGCCGCACTCGACGCGGGTGCTGGACAGCCGGATCGCCGACGAGATGACCGACGTGATGACCGAGGTCGTGGAAGCCGGGACCGGCCGGCGGGCCGCCCTTGCGGAACGGCAGGTGGCGGGCAAGACCGGGACGGCGGAGAACTTCGTGGACGCCGGGTTCACCGGCTACACGCCCCAGTACACGACGGCCGTGTGGGTGGGATTCCCGGACGCGCAGATCCCGATGGAGCCGCCCACCACCGAGCGCGACGTGACCGGCGGCTCGTACCCGGCGGAGATCTTCCAGCTGGTGATGGCCGACATCCACGAGGGGCTGGGGCCCCGGCCGTTCGCCGCCAGCGTGCCCACGACGACGACCACCCAGTATCCGCCCGTCGTGGAGGTACCGTCGGTGATCGACCTGCCGCGGGAGGAGGCCGAGAACGCCATCGAGGAGGCCTATCTGGATGTCCGGGTGTCGGAGGTTGTGCGTGCGGGCGTGGAGCCGGGCACCGTCGTGAACCAGATCCCGCGGGCCACGGAATTGGCCTCCGGCGGCAGCGCGGTGATCATCGAGGTGGTCGTCGAGCCGCCCGAACCCCAGCCCGCGCCGCAGCCGGCCGAGGTGCCCGAGGGTGAGGAGTCCGGTACAGAGCAGCGGAGCGAGGACGAGGGACAACCGCCCGGCGACGGGCAGAACGACGCGGAGGCGGATCAGTGATGAGTTCCTACCAGCGCCGAGAGGCTCAGCATTGGCTCGACTCGATGCGCGGCGTCGACGATCCCGGCGGTGGTGACGGACCCGGCAGGACACCCGGATGGCTGCCGAAGGGCCGCGCCGGGGCGTCGGCGGCCATCGTGGCACTGCTGGTGATGGCCGGGTTCTGGATCTGGGCCTTCTCGCCGCTGGCGCCGAGCGGCCATCCCGACGTGCTCAACAACGTCGTCTTCACCCACGATGCCGAGGACATCTGCAGCGACGCCGTGCGTGCCGCCAACCGCCTGCCCGGAGCGGCCGAGGCGACCGGACCGGAGGACCGGGCGACCCAGATCGTGGCGACCACCCTGCTCTTCGAGGAGATGGTGACCGATTTGCGGGCCGAGGCCGACGACGTGGCGGGATCGGACGGCGAGCTCGTGGACGCCTGGCTCGGCGACTGGGACACCTACCTGGACGACCGACGCGCCTACGCCGAGACTCTGGCCGGTGGCAGCGACCCGCCGTTCACCGTGACCGCCCGCGACGGCGAGGCCGTGACGGGCTACATCGACATCTTCGCCGAGATCAACAACATGCCGAGTTGCAGAACGCCCGGGGACGTCTGAGCCGCGCGGGCTAGGTCTCGACCTGGCCGGAGAGATAGAGCCGGTCGAGGTCCGGGCCCAGCTTCTCGCCGCGGGCGATGCGGGCGGCGAGGGTGCGCTTGATGGCCGCGCTGAGCGCGCCGATCCGGAGCAGCCGCCGGGCGCCGTCGAGGTCGTTCCGGTCCACGTTCACGATGCGGCCGGCCTCGGCGACGGTGCAGTCGTGCGACGTGTCCCGCTCCACGAGACGCATCTCGTCGCCGGCGACCACATCGCCCTCGCGCAGCACGCGCATGAGGTATCCGGTGAACCCCGTCTCCTGCACCACGATCGAGATGTCCTTGCGGCCGTAGCGGGCGGCGATCTTGTAGCAGGGCGACCGCGGCTCGGTGACCTGCACGGTGCAGGACCCGACCTCGAACGTGTCGCCGATATGCACCTCGGCCTCGGTCAACCCCTCCACGGTGAGGTTCTCGGCGAACGCCCCGGCGTCGGGGATGTCGACGCCTAGTTCACGCCAGAACGGGTAGTGGTCGCGCGAATAGACCAGCACGGCGCCGTCCTCGCCGCCGTGGCCCCCGTAGGCGTGCTCGTCACCCTCGACCCCCAGACTGTGGAGGCGCGCTCGCCCCTCGACGGCCCGCTTGACGAAGGCGCTGGCGATGGCCCGCCCGCTGGAGTCCAACTCGCCGATCCGACCGACGCAGACGGCCGCCACCTCGCCTCGAAGATCGGAGATCACACGCTCAACCTAGCGCCAGGCACCCCACGAGAGGTCCGGCCGCCGGCGGCGGGCTGGATTCAGCGGGGTGTGCGGGAGACGTTGGGATCGCCGGGGAGGTACCAGCGCCAGGGGCGATCGGTGGCCGCGGTGATGCCGATGCGGGGGCTCGTGGCCTGACGGAGCGGGACGGCATCGCCGCTAACGAGCACGACGGGCGAGTCGGGATCGAGGAGGTCGGCCCCGTTGTGGTTGCCGGCGATGCCGAGGGCCGCGGTGAGCTTGGCCGGGCCGCTGCAGAGGTCGCGCTCCCGGCGCGCCCTGGGGCGGTCGGCCCACATGCCCTCGGTGCCCCCCACCGGCGCCAGGGCGCGGACGAGCACGGCGCCGCAGTGCCCATCCGGCTCGCAGACCACGTTGGCGCACCAGTGCATCCCGTAGGTGAAGTACACGTACAGGTGTCCCGGCGGGCCGAACATGACCGCGTTGCGCGGTGTGCGGCCCCGGTGGCCGTGGCTGGCCGGGTCATCAGCGCCGCCGTAGGCCTCCACCTCCACGATGCGCCCCGCCCGGTCGCCGCACGCCAGCACCAGGCCGAGCAGTTCGGGCGCGACGGTCGTGACCGGCCGCTCGAAGAAGGCGCGATCGAGACGGTGGCTCACGCTCCGGGGGCGTCGAGGGCGTCGAGGGCGTCGAGGCGGGCCGTGTCGGCGGCCAACCGGGCGGCGAAGCGCCGGCGCTGGACGGCCACCGGCCCGGCCCCGCCGCCTCCCGGGCTCGTGCGGCGCGCCAGCGATCCGCCCGGCTGGAGGATCTCGTCGGCTTCGGGGCCGACCTCGGCGGCCGCCAGATCGGCGAACGCCCCCTCCCCCGCCAGGGCGGCGCGCACGACCCCGGCGATGCGCTCGTGCGCCGTGCGGAATGGCACGCCACGACTCACCAGAACCTCCGCCAGGTCGGTGGCCGCCAGGAACGGATCGTCGGCGGCCTCCTGCATGCGCGCCGCGTCGAACGTGGCCGTTCGCAGCAAGCCGGCCAGGGCGGCCAGCGCCCCCTGCACGTGCGCGACGGAGTCGAAGAGCGGTTCCTTGTCCTCCTGCAGGTCGCGGTTGTAGGCCAGCGGCAGGCCCTTGAGGGTTGCCAGTAGGCCGGTGAGATTGCCGATGAGCCGGCCGGCACGGGCCCTCGCCAGCTCGGCGACATCGGGGTTCTTCTTCTGCGGCATCATCGAGCTGCCCGTGGCCCAGGCGTCGTCGAGGCGCAGGAAGCCGACCTCCTCGCTGGCCCACCAGACGATCTCCTCGCCCAGTCGCGACAGGTGCACGCCGATGAGGGCGAGCACGAAGAGGCTCTCGGCCACGAAGTCGCGGTCTCCGGTGGCGTCGAGGGAATTCTCGAAGCGGCCGGCGAAACCCAGGTCGGCGGCGGTGGCGTCGGGATCGATGGGCAGCGACGTGCCCGCCGAGGCTCCGGCACCGAGGGGCGACACGTCGGCGCGCCTGCGGGCGTCCAGCAGCCGGTCGACGTCGCGGGCGAGCGCCCAGCCGTGGGCCAGCAGGTGGTGCGCCAGCAGCACGGGCTGGGCGCGCTGCAGGTGCGTGTAGGCCGGTAGCCGGGCGTCACCGGCCCCGACGGCGCGCTCGGCGAGCACCTCCTGCAGGGCCAGCACACCGCGGGCAACCGTGGCCAGCTCGCGCTTGGCGAACAGGCGCAGGTCGCACGCCACCTGATCGTTGCGGCTGCGGGCGGTGTGCAGCTTCGCACCGGCGGCGCCGGCCAGCTCGGTGACGCGGCGCTCCACGGCGGTGTGGATGTCCTCGTCGCCGGCCGCGAAGACGAACTCGCCGGCGGCCAACTCGGCCGCCGTGCGGTCGAGCGCCTCGGCGACGGCGGTGCCCTCGGACTCGCTGAGCAGACCGGCGCGCACCAGGCCGCGCACGTGGGCGTGCGAGGCGGCGATGTCATCGGCCGCCAGCCGCTTGTCGTAGGACAGGCTGACCGTGTATGCCATGAGCTCGGCAGCGGGCGCCGCCTCGAGGCGCCCCGCCCACAGGGTCCCCGCCGGCTCGGCGCTGTTCTCAGGATCCATCGGGATCACCTCCGGCCTCCCGAAGCGCCGCGGTGCGCAGCCGCAGGGCGTGCAGCTTGATGAACCCCTCGGCGTCACCCTGGTGATACGCGCCCTCGTCCTCCTCGAAGGTTGCAATGGCGGGATCGAAGAGGCTATCGCCCGAGCGGCGTCCGGTGATCGTGACGTTGCCCTTGTAGAGCTGCAGGCGCACGTCGCCGTTGACGCGCTGCTGGCTCCCGTCGATCGCCGTCTGCAGCATGCGGCGCTCCGGACTCCACCAGTAGCCGTGGCGTAACGGGGCATCAGCTCGTCCTTCAGGTGCGCCACCTCCCTGTCGAGTGTGAGCGACTCGATCGCCCGGTGGGCGCGCAGCAGGATCGTGCCGCCGGGCGTCTCGTAGGCGCCGCGGGACTTCATCCCGACGTAGCGGTTCTCGACCAGGTCGAGGCGACCCACGCCGTGCGCCGACCCGAGGGCGTTCAAGGTGGCCAGGAGCGCTCCCGGCGGCAGGCGGCGGCCGTCGATGGCCACGGCGTCGCCGCGCTCGAAGCTCAACTCCAGGTACTGCGGCTCGTCGGGCGCCTCGGTGGGGGCGACGGTCCAGCGCCACATGGCGGGTTCGGGTTCCAGCCACGGATCCTCCAGCCGACCGCCCTCGTAGGAGATGTGCAGCAGGTTGGCATCCTCGGAATACGGCGAGCCGCCGGCGGCGGAGGCCGTGATGGGGATGCCGTGGGCGGCCGCGTACGCCAGCAGCCGCTCGCGCGAGGTGAGATCCCAGATGCGCCACGGGGCGATCACCCTGATCCCGGGTGCCAGCGCGTAGGCGCCGAGCTCGAAACGCACCTGGTCGTTGCCCTTGCCGGTGGCGCCGTGGGCCACGGCGTCGGCTCCGGTCTCGGTGGCGATCTCCACGAGCCGCTTGGCGATGAGCGGCCGGGCGATGGAGGTGCCCAGCAGGTACTCGCCCTCGTAGATGGCGTTGGCGCGGAACAGGGGGAACACGAAGTCGCGGGCGAACTCCTCGCGCAGGTCCTCGATACGGATGTCGGTCACCCCCAGGGACTCGGCCTTGGCGCGGGCCGGCTCCAGTTCGGTGCCCTGGCCCAGGTCGGCGGTGAAGGTGACCACCTCGCAGCCGTAGGTGACCTGCAGCCAGCGGAGGATCACCGAGGTGTCCAGACCGCCGGAGTAGGCCAGCACGACCTTGCGCGGGGCACCGGGCGGAGGGGATGCGTCGGTCATGGTTCAACTCTCCTCGGCGGCGTCGGACGTGGGGGCCGGTGGGGACTCGGGAGGCAGGCCGGCGAGGGCGCGCAAGCGCCCGGCGAGCGCGCCGGCGTCGTTCCCCTGCCGGGCCACCACCAGCAGGGTGTCATCGCCTGCCACGGTGGCGAGCACGTCGGGGAGGCCGGCCCGATCGAGAGCCGAGCCGACGACGTGCGCCGAGCCCGGCGGCGTACGCAGGCACACCAGGTTCCCGGAGTGGGCGGCCTCCACGACCCAGTCGCCGAGCACCCTGCGCAAGTGCTCCGCACTCATGCTGCGCTCCTCGGCCGGGAACGGCACCGCGTACACGCCCGCGCCGCCCCCGACGCGCACTTTCACGGCGCCGAGGTCGTCGAGGTCACGCGAGACGGTGGCCTGGGTGGCACTCACGCCGCGCGCTGCCAGCAGCTCCACGAGTTGGTCCTGGCTGCTGACCACCTCGTTGCTCAGCAAGCGCTCGATGAGGTGCTGGCGCTGCCGTTTACCGACGTTGCCGGATGTCACGTTCGTCCTCCCGTCGCGGTTCGTCTCGGTCCCGGGATCACCGGGTTCGCGGGGCCTCGCCCGGAGCCGGGCCGGTGAGCCACCAGAACAGGCCCTTGGCGGCGCCGAAGCGGTTGGCGGCCTGTGGCCACACCCGTGAACGGGGGCCGTCGATGACCTCCTCGGCCACCTCCTCGCCCCGGCGGGCCGGCAGACAGTGCAGGAAGACGGCATGCGGGGCGGCGGCGTCCATCAGCACGGGGGTCACCGTGAAGCGGGCGAAGTCCTGCCTCCGCTGCGCGGCCTCGTCCTCCTGGCCCATGGAGACCCAGACGTCGGTGTACACCGCATCGGCGCCGCGCACGGCCTCCCGCGGGTCGTCGAAGCTCTGCACCTCGGCGCCGGCGGTCCGCAGGCGGGCGAGATGATCCTCGTCGAACCCGTACCCGTCGGGCGAGGCGATCCGGAATGCCATGCCCGTCCGCCCCACTCCCAGGGCCAACGAACTCGCCACGTTGTTTGCGTCGCCCACGTAGGCCACGGTGCGGCCCTCGAACGAGCCGAACTCGTCGCGGATGGTGAGAAGGTCGGCGAGCGCCTGGAGGGGGTGGGCGCGATCCGAGAGCAGGTTCACGACCGGCACGGGCGATGCCGCGGCCATCCGCTCCAGGATGCGATGGTCGAAGACCCGCGCCCCGATGATGGCGTGGTAGCAGGCGAGTGTGCGCGCCAGGTCCTCGGCGCTCTCGCGGGTGTCGATGCCCACCTCGTGATCGGTGATCGCGACCGGATGACCCGACAGGTGCACCACCGCCAGCTCCGTCGAGTGGCGGGTGCGCGCCGACGGCTTCTGGAAGTACAGCGCCACGCCGCGATCCTCCAGCGCGTTCATCCGATGGCCCGCCTTGGCGCGGTTCAGCACGTCGACCAACTCGGCGACGCTGAGGTCGTCGATGTCCAGCACGTGGCGCACGGCTGCGGGCGGGTCGTCGCCGGATCCGGCGGCGCTCGAGGGAAGCATCCCGGGGCGCTCCCTGCGGCGGAGCAGGCTCATGACCCCGCCTCCCCCGCCGGCGCAGCCAGCACGGCGGCGAAGCGCTCCACGGCCTCGTCGATCTCGGCGCCGGTGACCACGAGGGGCGGCGCGAACCGCACCGCGGTGGGCGTGACGGCGTTCACCACGAGCCCGGACGCCAGACATGCCGACGCCACCTCGCCCGCAGTTCGTCCCAGCGCCGGATCCAACTCGGCGGCGAGCAGCAGGCCGAGGCCTCGCACGCCCGCCACGCCACCCAGCGCCTCGAGGCCGCTGCGCAGGCGCGCGCCGGCGGCGGTCGCACAGGCCGGGGCGTCCAGTTCGATCATGGTGTCCAGGGTGGCGCGCGCCGCGGCAGTGGCGAGCGGCTGGCCCCCGAACGTGGTGGCATGGTCACCGGGGCGGAAGGCGCCGGCCACGTCGACCCGCGCCCAGCAGGCGCCGATGGGCACGCCGTTGCCCAGCGCCTTGGCCATCGTGACCACGTCGGGGGACACGCCGCTGTGCTGGTGGGCGAACCAGCGTCCCGTCCGCGCCAGACCGGTCTGCACCTCGTCGAACATCAGCAGCACGCCCCGCTCGTCACAGAGGGCCCGCAGCGCCGGCAGGTAGTCGGCCGGCGGCACGTTCACGCCGCCCTCGCCCTGCACCGGTTCCACCAGCACAGCGGCGGTCGTCTCGTCCACAGCCGCTTCGACGGCGCTGACATCCGCGAACGGGACGTGACGGAACCCCTCGGGCAACGGCTGGAACACCTCGTGCTTCTCGGGCTGGCCGGTGGCGTGGAGGGTGGCCAGCGTGCGCCCGTGGAACGAGCGCAAGGTGGAGATCACCGTGAAGCGGCCCCAGCCGGCCCAGCGGCGCGCCAGCTTGATGGCGGCCTCGTTGGCTTCGGCTCCCGAATTGCAGAAGAAGACCTGCCCTCCCCCTCCGAGCAGCCCGTCGAGGGTCTGCGCCACGGGTCCGTTGTGCTCAGTGGCGAACAGGTTGGAGACGTGCAGGAGGCGCTGGGACTGCGCGGCGAGGGCCTCGGCCACCCGGGGATGGCTGTGACCCAGGCTGGTGACCGCCAGACCGGAGAGGAAGTCCAGGTACTCGGTGCCGGCGCGGTCCCACAGGCGCGCCCCGGAGCCGCGCACGAACATCACCTGCGGCGGGCCGTAGCTGGGCATGAGCGGGCAGCGCTCGGCGCGCTCGGGGGCGCCGACGGCGACGGCGTGCGGGCTCGACGGAGCCGCTGTGTCGGCCTGCGGATTCATGGGGCCCTCTCGATCGTCGTGGAACCAATGCCTGCGTGAGTCACCGCCGGCGGGATCGCCGCCGGGTGGATTCCGGCCTGCGCCGGAATGATGCAGTGGATCGGAATCAATGGACACTCTCCTCCGGGTCGGGGCGGATCATGGTGCCGATACCGGCGTCGGTGAAGAGCTCCAGGAGCAGGACGTGCGGGCGCGTGCCGTCGAGGAGGTGCGCCGAGCCGACGCCGTTGCGCACCGCATGAAGGCAGGCCTC